>QEUY01000787.1 GCA_003577365.1 Chloroflexota bacterium
GCCGTGGCGGCCGTGGACCTCGCCACGCAGACTGTGGTCGGCAAGGCCGCCGTGGGCGACGGGCCAGTGCAGGTCTATGTGACGCCGGACGGCAGTGCGCTGCTGGTCGCCAACCAGGGAAGCGAGGAATCGCCCAGCACCACCCTGTCCCTTGTCGATGCGGCCACGCTGGTCGAGACGGGCACTGTCGAGACAGGGGCGGGTGCGCATGGGGTCGTAGTCGAGCCGAACGGTCGTTATGCCTATGTCACCAACCTCTATGCAGACACGATGGCCGTTGTGGCGCTGGAATCGCTCACGCTGGTGGCGAGCGTGCCGACGGGCGAGTCGCCCAACGGCGTCAGCTTCTCGATGCTGCCGCCCGCGGCTGCCGCCACACCAGAAATCGTGCTTCCCCTGCCCGTGCATGAGGAGGATGCTGATGCCGGCCACACAGAGGAAGGTGACGCTGGCGAGCATGAGGGACATCACTAACCGCCGTACCCTGCTGCCCGATTGGGAGACGGACCAGCCTGGGTCGAAGTACGAGAGCTCTGGGCGCTCCGACCAGCGGCTACGCGAGCCAGCATCATAGATGGGCAACTGTCAGGAGGGTGGTCCGCCACCCTCCTGACAGTTGCTCAACAGACACATGCTTTCGCTCCTTATCGCCTCCGCAAACAAAACCGGGGCGCTCGCCGGCCCCAGCGCCGCCATCGCCGTAACGACCCTTGTTTGCCAACAACGCCATTGGCCTTTTCGCAAAAACCGCGGCGCCCTCAACAAGCGCAAGCCCCGGTCGGATGGAGCCAGGAGGTCAAAAGGCTCTGCCGGCTCTTGGGCTAGGCGAACTGCGCGCCGGGGCTTGACAAGCGTGTATAATGCCACTATTATAGTAGTTGTTAAAACAACTACTAATCTTGCTGGGGCTATGAATGTACACCAGGGGCGTTATCCGGCCTTACGACGCGTACCGGCTGCGGACCGCTGACAACGAGGTGCAACCATGATACCCCCTTACCGCTTGCGTGCCTTGGACGAGGCGCATCAAGACAGGAGGCTCAGATGCCGACCTACCAATATCTGATCATCGGCGGTGGCATGGCCGCCGGCGCCGCCATACCGGCTATTCGCGCTGTCGATCCGCACGGTTCGCTCGCGCTGATCGCCGGTGAACCGCATCCACCCTATAAGCGCCCGCCGCTCTCGAAGGGACTGTGGAAGGGCGACCCGGTGGAAAACATCTGGCTGGACCTAGCCAAACTGGGCGCGGACATGTATCTGGGACGCCGCGCCCAAACGCTCGACCTGCACAAGATGCGTGTCATCGATGAGCAGGGCGAGGCATATCACTTCAATAGGCTTCTGCTGGCGATGGGCAGTAGGCCCAGGCGTCTGCCACTCGATGGCCTTGGTCAGGGCGATAACCTCAAAGACCGGGTCATCTACTATCGTACCTATGCAGATTATGAGCGTCTGCGCGAGCTCGCTGGCCGGAGCGCACACTTTGCCGTGGTCGGCGGAGGGTTCATCGGCACCGAGATGGCGGCCGCCCTGCGCGTGAACGGCAAGCAAGTTACCCTGATCCTGCGCGACGAACGCATCGGCGCCAATCTCTATCCCCGCGACCTGGGCGAGTATCTGAACGGGTTCTATCAGGAGAAGGGCGTTGATGTGCGGACAAAGACCACGCTCGTCGGCCTGCAGGCGCGCGGCGAGCAGGTGGCCCTGCAGATCCGCCGGGCAGACGGCACAGACCTAGAGGAACTGGCGGTGGATGGAGTGATCATCGGGATCGGCGTCGAGCCCAACGTCGAGCTGGCCCGCACGGCCGGACTTGAGGTCAAGGATGGGATCGTGGTCGACGAGTTCCTGCGCACCAGTCACCCTGATATTTTTGCCGCCGGGGACGCAGCCAATTTCTACGGCGCTGCCTTGGGCAAACGCCGTCGCGTCGAGCACGAGGATAACGCCAACCACATGGGGCGGCTGGCGGGGCACAACATGGCAGGCGCCGCCGAGCGGTATACGCATTTGCCCTTCTTCTATTCGGATCTCTTCGAGCTGGGCTATGAAGCTGTCGGCGAGACGGACGCGCGCCTGGAAACAGTGTCCGATTGGAAGCAGCCCTATCGGGAGGGGATCGTGTACTATCTGCGCGACAGTCGTGTGCGCGGCGTCTTGCTCTGGAATGTGTGGGGCCAAGTGGATGCGGCACGACGTCTGATCCGTGAGCCTGGCCCGTTCCGGCCAGAGGACCTCATGGGGCGGTTGTCCGGTTGATTTGGGCGTTCTCCAGTGATCCCATATAGAGAAGGAACAGACACCGTGTTCGTTGACACCAACAGTAACCATGTGCACAGTGACCCGATAGCCAGTGACCATGACGAATTCGACCAGGCCATGCACTTGCAGCGGCGTCAGGTCTCGGATGAGCAGTT
>QEUY01000788.1 GCA_003577365.1 Chloroflexota bacterium
TTCAGGCCGTCCATCTCAGGCATTTGGATATCCATCAGGATGATATCGTAGTGGCGCCGGCGCACGGCGTCGACCGCCTCTAGGCCGTTGACGGCGACGTCTGCTCCATAGCCAAGGCGTTTGAGCATGTGCAGTGCGACCTTCTGGTTGGTGAGGTTGTCCTCCGCCAGCAGGATACGCAGCGGCTGGCTGCCATCGCTGCCCGCGTCTGCAGGCGTGCTTGACGTGTGCGACTTGTCCGGCCCGCCCGCGGCGGTGACCGCTGTGTCGAAGTGTCCCAGCAGTGCGGCGCGCAGAAGGGAGGGCTTGACGGGCTTGAGGAGAATGTCTCTGACGCCGAGTTGGCGCGCCGCCTCACGCCGTTCGTTCGCTGCCAGCGCCGCGGGCAGCACAACCGGCAGATCCTGCAGGCCGCGCCAATCCCCTGCTGCATACATCGGCGTGCCGAGTGCGGAGGTCATGATCACCGGCAGATCTGCCGCCAGCTTGCGCACCTCCTTGGCCAGCGCCAAGCCGGACATCCCCCGCATCTGCATGTCGATCACGGCGATGTCGAAGCGGGTTTGCGTGTGCATAAGCGCCAGCGCCTCGGCGCCGGACGCGGCCAGCGTGACCGTGATGCCCCAATGGCTCATCGTCTGCTGGAGCATCTGGCGTGCCGCCGGATTGTCGTCGACCACCAGCGCGGTGCGCCGGTCCAACGCCGGATGCGCTGCGAATGCTTCTTGCTCCCCCGCGGCCGCGATGGCAGGGGAGACGATGGTGAAATGGAGGGTCGCGCCCGCCTGCGGGTGGCTGTCCGCCCAGAGGCGACCTCCCATCAACTCGCACAGTCGCGCGCTGCGCGCCAGCCCGCCGGCTGTATCGTCTTGCATGTGCGCGGCGTCTGCCTGGCCTACGCGGCCGGGCCGCGGCTGTCGGTGCGCCGCTGCGCCGCTCGTATCGCCGACGGCGAAATGAAGCTCAACCTCGCGGTCGTCCACCGGTTGTGCGTCGAGCGAGACCGTGACCGTGTCCTGCGCGCTCCACTCAAGCACAGTGGAGATCACATTGCTCAAGACCTGGCGCAGCCGTGCGGCATCGCCCAGCACCGCGGCCGGGACCGAGCGCTCGACGATAGAGACAAGTTCTAGGCCCTTCTCTGCCGCCCTGGGTGCTAGGAGATCCAAGACCTCCTCGACACAGCGGTGTGGCTCTATGGGCCGGTGTTCGAGGCTCAGCCCGCCGGGTGCGGCCTTGGAGAAGCCGAGGATGTCGTCGACGAGCGCCAAGAGCGCGTTGCCGCTGTGGCGAACGGCGTCTACATAGAGACGCTGTTCCTCGCTCAATTCAGTCGTCTGGAGCAGGCTGGCCATGCCGAGAACGCCGTTCATCGGCGTGCGGATCTCATGGCTGATGTTGGCCAAGAACTCATACCCGGCGCGCGCTGCTGCTTCGGCGTTCTCCTTGGCCAGGCGGAGCGCGGCCTCGCCGTGTTTGTGGTCGGTGATGACGGTGAGGGTGATTAGGCTCTGGGCCGGCTGGCCATTGTCGTCCCGCGCCAGCACCCGTTGGCGCGCCTGCAGCCATTCCCATTGGCCATTGGCATGGCGCAGCCGATATTCCAGTTGTTCTCCTTGGGCGCAAGCGCCCAAGTTCAGCCAGCGCGCCTTGACTCGATGGTAGTCGTCGGGGTGGATGTGCTGCAGGAGAGCCGGAAAGTCGAGGATCGCCCGGCTGGGATGACCCAGGAAGTGGGTGCGGTTCCAGTACGCCCAGCGGCGCGATGAGATATCCCAGATGCAGATCAAATCGGGGGAATTCTCCGCCAGACTGCGCCAATGGCGCTCGCTTTGCCGGCGCGCCCCGCTTTCAGCCGCCAACTGCCGGTTCACCTCGGCGAGCTCGGCGGTACGTTCTGCGACCTGTTGGCCCAAGTGGCTGCGTACCCCGTGCAACAGCGTTTGCGTGGCCTCCAGTTCGCGGCCTGTCATGTGCAGCGCCGCTGCCGTGCGTTGGGCTTGGCGGGCATTGGCGTACGTGTCGTATGCGAGCGCCAGTGCCGTACCCGCCGTGAGGCCAAGCAGGATGACCCAAAGGTCGTCTAGGCGCGGCTGGATTGCTCCTTGGACCAAGGGCTGCCCCGCGGCTGCCAAGAGAGAGAGGAGACAGAGCGGCGGCGCGGCCCAGGCGACAAGGCGCAGTATCATTTGCCGGCTGAACAGCAGGCCAGCAGCCGGCACCAACACAGAGAGACCGATCACGGCCACGCCGCGCATCGGGTGTGCGCCGAGAAGCAGCAAGCAGACGGTCGCAAGGTAGAGGCCGGCCAGGGAGATGAAGGCGACAAGGCGGACGAAGCCGCTGTGTATGAGAGGCTGGGTTTGGCTTCTAATCAGCTTTGCAAACAGGATATGCATGTATCGACGTATCGGTATCT
>QEUY01000789.1 GCA_003577365.1 Chloroflexota bacterium
AGGAGCCATGCTACAATCGCAGCCAGTGTTCGAGGACAGCGCCCGACCCGATATTCTGTTGATCGGCCATGTCACCTGTGACCTGGAGACGCCCGACCGTAACAGCCGCTGCCGCTTGGGCGGCACGGTCAGCTTTGCGGCGGTCACTGCCGTCCAACTGGGCCGCAAACCGACGATCATCACGCGCGCCGCACCCGGCACGGATCTTTCGGAGCTGCCCGACGGCGTGGACCTGCATGTGCTGCCCTCGCCGGTGACGACGACCTTTGCCAATGTCTACGCCGACCATGGCCGGGTCCAATACTGCTATGCCCAGGCCTTGCCCATCGGCGCCGGCGACATTCCAGAGAGCTTGCGCCGCCCGCGCGCCGTGCTGCTGGGGCCGCTGGTCAACGAGATCGAACCGGACGTGGCCGCCCTTTTCAGCGGCGAAACGCTGGTGACGGCAGGCCCCCAAGGCTGGATGCGCCAATGGGACGAGAGCGGGCGCGTCCATGCCAAGAGCTGGGACAACGCCGGCGAGATCCTGCCCCATCTCAATGTGCTCGTGCTGTCGCAAGAGGACATCGACTACGATCTGACCCGGCTGGAGCCATTCTTCGCCCAAGTACCGCTGGTGGTCCTCACCGAATATTACGACGGCAGTACCATCTACCACCGGCAGGACGACGGCAGCATCGCCCAGACCAAGATCCCGCCGCGGCCCGCCAATGAAGTGGACCCCACCGGCGCAGGCGATGTCTTTGCCACCGCCTTTATGATCCGTCTGCAGGAGACCGGCGACCCGATCCATGCCGCACGCTTTGCCAATGTCACGGCGTCGTTTGCGGTGGAGGGCTGGGGCGTGCGCGGCATTCCCACCCGAGACCAGGTGATGGCCTATCTGGCCGGCCATCCGATGCCTTTGGCGGGGCTGGCCTAGCCGCTGCGCCGGCCCATCACCGGAGAGGCCGGGGGAAGCCAGGGAACAACGCACCGCCATGACTGCCAGAATCTATGCCTTTGCCAACCAAAAGGGCGGCGTCGCCAAGACTACGACCAGCGTCAACCTGGGCGCCTATTTGGCCGCCGCAGGCCGCCGCGTCTTGATCGTGGATACCGACCCCCAGGGCAACGCCACCACCAGCCTGGGCATCGACCCGCGCAGCCTGGCGCAAAGTCTCTACAACGTCTTGATCGACCAAGTGCCCATTCAAAAGACCCTGACGCTGACCGATCGCGTCGGGCTGGATTTGGTGCCGTCGACCACCGACTTGGCCGGAGCCGAGGTCGAGATGGCGCGGCGCATGGCGCGTGAACGGCTGCTGGAGCGCGCCCTACGCCCCATGCTGCCGCTCTATGACTATATCCTGATCGACGAGCCGCCCAGTTTGGGGCTGCTGACCATCAACGGCCTCACCGCCGCCACGCACGGCGTCATCATCCCCGTGCAGTGCGAATACCTGGCGCTCGAAGGGCTGAGCCTGCTGCTCGACACCATCCAGCAGGTGCGCGATGTGCTCAACGAACGGCTGAAGATCGCGGGCGTCGTGCTCACCATGTATGACAGCCGCACCAACCTGGCGCAGCAGGTCGTGCAGGAAGTGCGCGACTACTTCCCCGGCGAGGTCTTCCGCACCATCATCCCGCGCAACGTGCGCCTGAGCGAAGCGCCAAGCTACGGCCAGACGATCCTGAGCTATGCGCCCACCAGCGCCGGCGCCCTGGCCTATCAGGCCTTGGCCCAAGAGTTTTTGGAACGCGAGGAAAACGCGCTGACCCGCCTGGCCGAAGCCTAGGCGCACCGCACAGGACAAGGCAGCGCAGGCAAGACCGGGCAGGGAAGAGGGGGAGAACAATGGCCGCCAATGACAACGCTTTCAAACGACGCGGGCTGGGGCGCGGGCTGGGCGCGCTCATCATGGATACACAGGGCGCACGCGCTGCGGCCCAGAACTCGGCTGTCGAGAACGCCGATGGTGTGCGCCTCTTGGCCTGGGAGAGTATCGCGCCCAACCCGCATCAGCCGCGCGCCCACTTCGACCCCGGCGCGCTCGACGAATTGGCGGCGTCGATCCGCGAACACGGCATCATCCAGCCGCTGATCGTCACCCAGCAGCCCCAGCGGCCCGACGCCTATTGGCTAGTCGCCGGCGAACGGCGCTGGCGTGCCGCACGGCTGGCCGGCCTCACCACCGTCCCTGCCATCGTACGCGAAGCCTCGCCCCAGCAACTGGTCGAATGGGCGCTGGTCGAAAACCTCCAGCGCGCCGACCTTAACCCGCTGGAAGAGGCCGCCGCCTATCAAAGTCTGCTCGACGAATTTGGGCTGACTCAGGCCGAGATCGGCCAGCGCGTCGGCAAGAGCCGCTCGGCCATCGCCAACACCGTGCGGCTGCTGCAGCTTCCGCCCGAGGTACAGGCCGCCTTGGTC
>QEUY01000790.1 GCA_003577365.1 Chloroflexota bacterium
CGGGTTCTTCGGCGCTCTGGGCGCAGACGCCACTCCAGTTCCAGTCATAGACCTGATAGAGCGCGGTCATCGTCCCCAGACGCGCAGGCCGGAAAAGCTGCGCCAGTTGGGGCGGGTCGCCGTGCGTATCCCCGCCGAGGTTGATCAGCCCGCGCTCGCCCTCGGTGGCGACCCAGCCGCGCATCGTCAGGTTGAGGTCGGGGTCGTCCACTGGCGCGGGCAGCGCCGGGCGCGGTGCGCCAAGGATCGAGACCGGGTCGTAGCGGTTGGCCGACAGCAGCGGGCAGCCGCTGTCGGAGCGCACCTCGCCCATATGCAGCAGGGGCAGATAGATGGAGGCGGGGGGCACGGTCTGCTGCGGGCTGGCCTCTTGCGCCTGGGCCGGGTCACCCAAGGAGGCGGCGACAAGCAGGAGGGCAAAGAGTCCCCCAAAGAGCCAGGCGCGGGATGCCTGCCCCCCTGGGGAGGTGGACGGAACTTGGCTGTACATCGTCTACTCCACGCGGGTGGGGCGTCGCAGCCCAGGCGGGCTAGGCAGGCGACGCCGGGTTCTGTCTGTCTATATTGGCCGGCGGCCCAAGGTCAGGCGCCATGGGCGCGGCCAACTGCCAAAGCTGTACGCTGCCCAGCCAGAGGCCGAGCAGGCCAAAGAGTGTGTCGCGTGCGCGGATCAAGAGGCTGAGCGCGACGCCGATGCTGGGGTCCAGCCCCAGGCCGCGCGTCGCCAGGGCCAACCCGGCCTCCAGCGCGCCCAGCCCGGCGGGCAGCGGCAGCAGGATGGCGAGGCGCGCCGCAACCAGGGCGGTAATCGCTTCAACCGGCGTGAGCTGTAGCCCCAAGACCGCGGTGAGCAGCCAGAACTCGCCGATCACGCCGAGCCAACTTAAGAAAGATACGGCCAGCGCGGCCCAAAGGGCGCGCGGATGCTCGCGACATAGCAGGCCGGCCTGCGCTTCGCTGCGGCGCAGCGTCACCAGCCAGATCGGCGGAATCATCCCCGCGTGGCCCTGCTGCCGCTTCGGCAGCCGCCCGGCCAGCCGGTCGAGACGGCGCAGCGCCTCGCTGAGCGGGTGGCGGCCGCGGCCCAGCGCCGCCAACAGACCCGCGGGCAGCGCCAGCAACAGCAGGAGATAGACGGCCAACTGCACCGCCGGCCCTGCGCCCAAGATATGACCCAAGTCATGGCCTTGGGTCAAGAGCAGCAAGACGCCCGCCGCCAAAAACGCAAAGTTGACCAGCATCTCCAGCACCTTGTCGAGCGTGACCGCGGCGATGGCGGCCGCGGGCGGCGTCCGATGGCCGCGCACAACGGCCAAGACCTGATAGGGTTCACCGCCAAAATGGGGGCCGGGCGTAAAATAGCTGATGCCAAAGGCGGTGAGCCGGTAGGCCAGCAGCCGCGTATAGGCGATGGCATGGCCCTGGGCGCGCAGAAAGACCCACCAGCGCCCGGCGAAGCTGGCGAAGATCAGCAGGTTGAGCGCCAGCAGGGCCAGCAGTTCGACGGGCGTCAACTGTTGCAGCGCGGCCAGCACGGCGCGCGGGGTGACGGCGCGCGCCACCCACACCAGCAGGATCAGCGCAGCGATCAGCAGGGCCAGTGTGCGCCGCCGAGGGCGCAGGAGCGCCGCTGCGCTCATGGGGCAGTGTTCATAGGACAATGCTCATGGGCGGGGTCAGAGCGGAACTTCGTGCGAGTCGCCGGGGCGTTTGTGCAGGATGGGGTCTTCGGGCCGCCAGACCGCCCAGCGCCCGCTGCCGGCATGGGCGACGACGATGGCCGCGATCAGCAGCCACGCATTGCCGCCCCAATCCAACCCGGCGGCGCTGATGTCCAGACAGGCCAGCCCTACCAGCGCCAGCGCCGCCACGCGGCCCAAGATGCCCAGCAGATAGGGCAGCAGCGCCAACAGGAAAAGTGCGCTCCACAGCCAGAGCAGGCCGCGCGGGTCGGCGATCCCGCTCTGCGCCAGATGGGGCCGCCAGGTGGGGAAGTGCGGCAGTTCCGCCGCCAGGAGCAGCAGGGCGAGCGCGGTCCCGGCGACGCGGCAGCAGAGCGGCAGCCACCCTTCGACCAGCGCCTTGAGCGCGGCGCGGCGGCGCAGATAGCGCGGGCTGGCCGGGTCGATCATGCCGCTGACCACGCCCCAATCGCGCGCAAAGCTGAGCGCCAGCGGCAGCGCAAAGACCACCGCGGCCAGGGTCGTCAGCGGCGGCGCAAAGACCGGCCAGAGCATGACGCTGACAAAGCCGGTCTGAAACCCGGCGATGATGCGCCGCGCCGCGCTGGGCGTCATGGCATAGACGGGCAGGCCGCGGCGTTCGCGCCACCAGAGGCCGGCGATAAAGATCTGCCGCGCCAGCGCCAGCGGCAGATACCAGAGCGGCAGCGTGCCGTATTGGATGGCGAGCGCGAGCACGATGGCGACGAGAATGCCCAGGCCGTCGAACTCCATGTCGAGGATGCCGCCCAACTTGGTTTCATATTGGGTGATGCGCGCCACATAGCCGTCGATATAATCGACCAGGCGCGCCGCGGTGTAGAGCAGCGCGGGCATCCACGCCAGCCAGCCGGGTGGGCGCGGGGCAAAAAGAAAGCCGGCCACCAGCGCCAGCAGCAGCCCGCAGAGCAGGGTCAGCGCCGTGCCATAGCCAAAGCCGGCGCGCAGGCTGGGGCTGTCGGGCGGGTGATTGTGGCGCAGACTCCCCCTCAGGATCGCCAGCTCCACCAGCGCGGCCAGCCCGGCCCACACCAGCCAGCCGGCGGCGCGACCTGGCTGCCAGGCGTCACGCAGCAGCCAATAGCCGCCCGCCAGCGTTCCCGCGTAGATCAGCGCGGTGAGCGCCCAGCGCAGCCACAAACGGCGCAGCGCCTGGGGATTGGAACTGCTCGGATCGGCGGCGGTTTCAAGGGTGGCTGTGCCTGCGGGCATGCAGTTCAAGCCTCCTCGCCCAGCGGCGCAGGCGGGTTGAGCACCGACCCGCCCAGGTTGATCAAGGCGCTGCCGATCCGGCGTAGACAGCCCTCCAAGTCTTGCTCGATGGCGGCGGCGGAGAGCCAGATCACTTCCCAACGCTCGGCGCGAGGCGCGAGCCGCCGTTCCTGCGCCAGCGTTGCGCCTGGGGCCGGGTCGCCGCAGACAATGCCCAGGTTGCCGCCGCGGGCGCGCAGCGCGATGTCGACCGGGCGGTCGTCCACCAGGCGGTTTTTGAGCGGGCGCAGCCGGTTGGCACGCAGCGCATGCCAGAGCTTGAGAAAGGGGTCATCTTGCACAAACAGTTCGCGCACATCTTGGGCGTGGAGCAGCCGCTCCAACGTGGTATGGATAAAGGTGATGCGGCGCAGCGTGGCCGACGGCAGCACCGGCTCCAGCCGTTGAAACGGCCCCAGTTCGATGCGGTAATAGTACTCCTCGGCGCGGGGATGGTCCGGCTCCTGGGGCAGCAGTTCGCGGCGCGTCAGCAGCCGGTAGCGCCGCGTGGCGGCATAGAAGCTGATGGCGTGCGCTTCGGGCGCACCCTTAAAGGCCCCAGTCTGATAGAAGGCCAGATAGTCGGCGCCGATGCGCTGTGGGGCGCGGCGCTGCGGAATGCGATACCAGCCTTCGGAGGCGGCGCGGCGCAGGTCGTCGGCGTTGTTGACCACGGCCACCAGCACCGTGCGCCGCCGCGCCTCGGCAT
>QEUY01000008.1 GCA_003577365.1 Chloroflexota bacterium
GCTGGCCGAGATCGGGTCATAGTCCTTGGCCAGGGCCACAGCCGCCTCTTTGAAGGTCATCCGGTGACCATTGGCGACAAACGCCCCCTGTTCAAAGGTGACCTGACCAGGCTCCACCCCCCAATAGTCGGCCAGCATGCCCTGCATCTTCTCGCGCAACGCCAGACCCAGCGTATAGGTCGACCAGCCGATCTTAAAAGTCACGCTGCTCCCGCCGGTGCCGCCGGTGATCCCGACCGTGTCCGTGTCGCCAAGCCGTGGGGTCACATCCTCGGCGGCGATGCCCAGCGTCTCGGCCAACATCATCGCCGCCGAAGCACGCGTGCCGCCAATATCCGTCGACCCCTCCAGCAGATTGACCGTTCCATCCGGGTTGACATTGGCGCTCACACTGGTTTGATTCGAGCCGTTGAACCAGAAGCCCGAGGCCACGCCGCGCCCGCGATACTTGCCTTCCAGCGGCGTCTTATAGTGCGCGCTGTTGAGCGCCGCCTCGACCGTCTCCAAATAACCGATCCGGCTATAGACAGGGCCATCGGCGCGGCGATCGCCTTCGACGGCGGCGTTGCGGCGGCGGAACTCCAGCGGGTCGATCCCCAGCTTTTCGGCCACTTCGTCGATCACCGCCTCCGACGCAAAGGCCGCGTTCGTTCCGCCCGGCGCGCGATAGGCCGCGGTCTGCGGCTTGTTGACGACCACGTCATAGCCGTCAATCTGCACATTCTCCAGCCGGTAAGGCGCCAAGATCACACCGGCAGCCGCGCCCACGGGCGAGCCGGGGAAGGCGCCGGCCTCATAGATCAGCTCGGCCTGCGCTGCCGTGATCTTGCCATCCCTGGTCGCGCCGATCTTGACCTTGATATACCCGCCGGAGGTCGGGCCGGTCCCCTTCAGGACCTCCGTGCGCGACAGCGCCAGCTTGACAGGCCGCCCGCCGGCCTTGCGCGAGAGCAGCGCCGCCGGAGCATCGGTATAGGCCGTAAACTTGCCGCCAAAACCGCCCCCGATCTCCAAGGGGAGCACCCGCACTTTGGAGACAGGCAGCCCCAGCAACTCCGACACCTGGTTGCGAATGTCCCATGGCCCTTGGGTCGAAGTGTAGACGTCGATATGGCCGTCATGCGTGTACTGCACCGTGGACGACTGTGGCTCAATATAGCCCTGATGCACCATCGACGTCTTGAACTCGCGCTCAACCACGACGTCCGCCGCGGCAAACCCAGCCTCCAGGTCGCCGCGCTGGTGACGGAAGTGCGCCGCCACGTTGGTGGGGCTGGTGCCCTTCTTGCCCAATTCCTCCGTGCGCAGGTCGTCCAAGAGCACCGGCGCGTCCGCCTTCATGGCCTCCTTGACATCCATCACCGGCGACAGCAGTTCATAGTCCACCTTGATCAACGCCAAGGCTTCCTCGGCCACATGCGGGCTGACCGCAGCCACCGCGGCCACCGCATGCCCATCATAGAGCACCTTGTCGCGGGCCAGGATATTGGCGGCCAGATACTTCAGGTTGACCGCATCTTCGCCCATCTCCTCGATCCGGTCCTCTACCTCTGCCATATCCTTTGAAGTCACGACAGCGTACACCCCAGGATAGGCTTCGGCGGCGCTGGTATCAATCGAGCGAATGCGAGCATGCGCATGAGGGCTGCGCAGGATCTTGGCATACAGCACATCGCTCAGATGCGTGTCATTCGCATATTTCGCGCGGCCGGTTACCTTATCCACGCCGTCATGGCGAATCGGACGCGTGCCGATGACCTTGTACGATTGACCGCTCGATTGAAGCGTCGACTGGGTCATGAATCTTGCCTCCCTAGTAAGTCTGGTCGATATACCGAATTCAAAATGTGCCTATCCGGCGGTGAGGTCTACTGCGCGCGGGATGACCGCTGAATATCGCTGAATATGTAGTCTGAGCAGCCCCTAGACTGTAGCACATCTTTGGCAATAGCGAAAACACGTTCTGCTGGCAATGCGTTTATCCGGCCCTCCCGCGCTGTACGCCGCGGATCGAGCGGCGCACCTGCACGGACACGATCGATCGTGTCCGTATGGGGGTACGGGGACGCCATTGTGCTATACTACCTCCCGCACAGCGCATCCACCATCCGCCACCCCAACCACGGAGCGACCCATGTCTGCCCCAATGCCCTTCCGCCGCCTGGGCCGTACCGGCCTGCACGTCTCGGCCCTCAGCCTGGGCACCGTCGAACTCGGCCTCGACTATGGCATCGCCGCGCCCGGCCACTTTGGCCGCCCCGCCGAGGCAGACGCCATCCGCCTGGTCCATCATGCGCTTGCCGCCGGCATCAACTTCATCGACACCGCCCGGGTCTATGGCAGCAGCGAGGCCGTGTTGGGCAAAGCCCTCGCCGGACGCCGCCAGCAGGTCGTCCTCGCCAGCAAAGTCTCGACGCAAGGCCCTGGTGGAACTGGCCTCACACCTGCCGATCTGCGCCGCCAAATGTTGGCCTCGCTAGATGCCAGCCTGCAAACGCTCCAAACCGACTATCTCGATATCTGGCAGGTCCACAATGTCGACCGGGCCACGCTCGCCGCCGCCGACACCCTGGCCGATGTCTTCGATCACGCCCGCCGCAGCGGCAAAATCCGCTGGAGCGGCGGCTCGTTCTATGGCGATGCGCTGCCGCTGGCCGCACTCAAGACAGGCCTGTTCGACGTGATGCAGGTCACCTACTCCGTTCTCGACCAACGTCTGGCCGATGCCTTCTTCCCCGCCGCTGAGGCTCAGGATGTCGGCGTCGTGGTCCGCTCGGTCCTGCTCAAAGGCGTGCTGACCGAACGCGCCGACCATCTGCCGGCCCACCTGGACGCGCTGCGCCGCCGCTCGCAAGCGTTCCGCACCCTGGCAGCCGGATCCGGCCTGGCCGCCACCCCGGCGCAGATCGCCATTGCCTTTGCCCTGGCCCAGCCCGCCATCCACACCGTTCTGATCGGCGTGCGCACGGTCGAGGAGTTGGCCGATAACCTGCCCGCCACCGCAATCCGGCTCCCCGAATCCTTGCAGCGCCAACTGGCCGCCCTGCGCCTCGACGCCCCCGACTTACTCAACCCGGCGACTTGGGGCATCCCCTAGCCCACGCCCGCCGGCCCACTGCTCAAAATGCCCTCACTGCTCAAAATGCCTTGGTCACATTACGGCCAATGTGCGAGAACTGGTCCAGCTCGTATACCGTCCCATTGGCAGGGGCCGAATCGTCGGAGAGCCAAAAGGCCACATGCGCCGCCACCTCCTCCGGGGCCAAGATACGGCCCGTCGGCGCATAGGCGCGCGGCACGTTCTTCTCCCATCCGGGCGGCAGCCCCTCGCGCTGCTTGAGCGCGATCTCGTTGGCCGTCGCCACCCAGCCCAAACTCAACTGGTTGATGCGAATCCGCTCGGCAGCCAGGGCATTCGCCAGGTTGCGCGTCAGCGTGGTCAGCCCGCCCTTGCTGATCGAATAGGCGAGCAGGTTCTCCTCGCCCGCCAGCCCATTGATCGAGCCGATGTTGACCACCGTCCCGCGCCCGCGCTTGCGAAACTCCGTCACCGCCGCGCGGATGATCAGCAGCGGCGCACGCAGGTTCACGGCCACCATCCGGTCGAAGAAGGCCGCGTCGGTGCTCTCCAGATTGCTGCGCGTGGTCAGCGCCGCGTTGTTGACCACCCCATCCAGCCCGCCAAACTGTTCGACCGTAGCCGCCACCAGCCGGGCGCAATTGGCCGGGTCGCCCAGGTCACAGATCAGATACCGCGCCGCATCGTCCAGGTCGGCGCAGACCGCGCGCGCCCATTCCTCTTCCAGTCCATGCACCATCACCTGCGCGCCTTCGGCCACACAGCGCCGCGCCGTCGCCTCGCCCACGCCCGTGGTTGACCCTGTGACCAGGATCACCCGCCCGCGCAATCGCTGTTCCATAGACTAGGCGGCCCGCTTGCCCAGCGCGCCCAACCCGGCCTCCTGCCACACCTGGTCGACCGCCGCCGCCGTGGCCTGCACCGCCGCATCAGGGGCCATCTCGCGCACGCGCTGGCTAAACGGCTCCGCCGTCACCGGCCCGTCATAACCGATTGCCTGCAGCGCCTGCAGAAAACCGGCCAGGTCCAGCACGCCGGTCTCGCCGGGCAGGGCGCGCACCTGGTCCAGTTGCTCGTCCACCGGCACGCCTGCCGGCGCGTCGTTGATATGCACCACGACCACATCCTCGTTGCGCAGTTCGCGCACCTGGTCATTGCTCCCATATGACGTATAGAGATGCCAGATGTCAAGCAGCAGCCCCACGTTACCCGTGTTCATGGCCGCGCCCAGCGCCAACATCCCCTCCAGCGTATAGATGAAGCGGTGCTTGAAGCGCGTGCGCAGCGTCTTAGGGCCGATGAACTCCAGTCCCAGCCGGATGCCGTGGTCCGCCAGAATCTGCGCCGCCGGCCCCAGCCGCGCCACATGAAAGCGAAAGTTCTCCAGAAAATCCCGCTCGTCGCTGCCCGGCAGCAGCCAGGTCGCCGTCCGCGAGCAGCCCAGCGCCGCCGCCAGCTTGGCCTGATCCGGCAGCGCCGCTAGCCCCTCGCGCCAGGCCGCCTCATCCTTGCGAAACTCCACCGGAAAGCCAAACGAGCCGGGCCGCACCTGCGCCCGCTCAAACAGCTCTTTGACATAGCCCACACTATGCGCCTTGGCGAGTCCGGCGGCTTCGACGATTGAAAAGTCAATCCCGCCAAAGCCGTTGCGCCGCGCATATTCGATCGTCTGCGGCA
The DNA here is from genome assembly GCA_003577365.1 of Chloroflexota bacterium. Lineage (GTDB taxonomy): Bacteria > Chloroflexota > Anaerolineae > Caldilineales > Caldilineaceae > QEUY01. The sequence continues at coordinate 4,757 of QEUY01000008.1, forward strand.
GGTCGGCGCGGACGCCGATCGCGCCCGCGTTCAAATTGGCATACATTGCGCTCTTCTCTCTAGCAGCGTGTTGGATCAGGTGTAAAATCAGCGTGCCGCTGCATGGGCGGGTTCAGGTTCAGAAGATGCCGACAACTGCCAGGGGCTGGTCATGTTTCCCTGCATGCCAAAGGCCAGCGGCACTTCGTCTACTACGCGCAGCCGCGGGTGGTCGGCCACCGCCTGCCGCAAGCTGGGGCTGACCCACAGCCTATCCAGCGCCAGCGTATCGCGGATCAAGACCATGCGCGCCGTCTCCCACTCCTGCGCGCAGCCGCGCACGGCCACCTGCAGCGCACGCCGGTCGTCGGCCATCGTGATCGGCAGGCTCACCCGGAACATGCCGAAAATCCCCGACGTGGCCGCGTTGGTATAGGTCGCCACCCAGTCGATCTTCTCGGCCACGCGCGCCGTCGTGATATTGGCCAGCCCCAGCCCGGACACGTTGCCATGCGTCTCCTCGGTCAGGTCCAACACTGCGATCACCGCGATGTCGATCGTGCCGAAATGCTCTGGCTGGCGCGGGATCATCAAGCGGCTGATGATGTTGGTGTCCATGCCGGTGCCGCTGATGTTCTTGCCCAACTGCCGCACCACCAGCACGTCGATCTCCGGAAAGGGCAGGCTCGCCATCAACGACTTTGCCCGCTCCAGACAGGCCGCCTCCTTGGCCGTCCCTACCTCGTTTGCGGCCAGCCCGACGATCTCCGCCGTCTCATCATAGGCGTTTTCAATCGGACAGATCGCGCCGCGGAAATTGGTATTGGCCGCATAGATCGGGGCCGCCGGCTCCAGATAGCGTTGAAAATTCGCTCCCCCGCCCGCATGCATCAACGCCGCGCCATGCTGCTTGCCCAGCCCGATCACGCACATCTTGGACGGGCCGCTCTCCAGATGGCTGCGAAAATCGGTGTGCGGCTTGATCCGGCTGACCAAAATGGTGTGGTCCGCCGCCATCGAGTCAAGGCCTTGATAGAGCGGCGGGCCATTGGGGATGCGCCCAATCTCCTTGACCTCCATCGTCGCCCGGATCTCGACGCCGATGCTGGCCTCCGTCACGCCCAACTCCGCCAACATCTCCTTCTGCCCCTCAGCCGTCGCGCCGCCGTGGCTGCCCATCGCCGGGACCACATAGGGCTTTAACCCTGCCTCCTGCAGCCGTTCCACCGCGGCGCGCACGATGATCGGCAGGTTGGCGATCCCGCGGCTGCCCGCGCCCACCGCCACGCTCTCCCCCGCCTGCATCCGCCCCAGAATACCCGATTCCTCCAGCGCCTTACGCGTCGCCGCCCGCAGATCGTCGACCTTGGGCGCATCAAAACGCTGCTCCACCACCAATAGCTTTTCCGGCAGCGGGGCCGGAAACTCAAGCTGCTGGATCTGCTCGATCAATTTCATGATAGCCCCCTCGCTCTTGGCCGCCGGCCACTTCCCCAGCGGGCGCACTTACCCTTTGACGCGGCGCACGATCTCGCGCAAAACGCCCTCAAAATCGTCGCTCGCCGCCCGGAACTCGCTGCCGCTGATCACCAGCGGCGCGCCAAAAACCACAATCTTGGCCCCCATCGCCAATGTCTGCAGCGCCTGCTCGACCGTCAGCCCGCCCACCGCCTGCACTGGGATCTTGACTGCATCCAACACGGCGGGCAGATCGTCCAGCGGGCTTAACCCTGGGATCATGTTGCGCTCGTCAAAGCCCGTATGCACGATGATATAGTCGACGCCCAGCGCCTCGGCCTCGCGCGCCCGTTTCGGCTTATTGGGGCAGAGCATGACATCGCACATCACCTGCCCCCCGTAGCGCCGCGCCATCTTCACCTGCTCGACGATACTGGCGTCGTGCGCCTGTCCCATCACCACCGTCATGGTCGCGCCGGCCTTGAACATCATCTCGGCCTCCAGCCCTGCGCCGTCCATGGTCTTGAGATCGGCCACCACCGGCGTATCCGGGTAGGCCGCACGCAGGGCGCGCACCCCGCGCAGCCCTTCTGCCAGGATCAACGGCGTCCCTGCTTCCAACCAATCCACCCCGGCGCGCATCGCCGCATGGGCCAGTTCCAGCGCCTCGTCAACCGTGGTGACATCCAACGAAACCTGAATGATCGGTGCATCCCCCATAGCTGCGATCCCTTCTTTGAATTGGGCGATGGCTGAATGGGATAGAATCTAATCGGACAGCCGCAACACCGATTTGACGCTCGCGCCCTCCTCCATCTTGGTGAAGGCTTCCTCCCACTCGGCCAGCGGATAGACGCCGCCGATCACCGGCTCCAGGTTGACTTGCCCCGTCGCCAGCAGCGTCAGTACCCGTTCCCAGGTGGGATAGGTGTGGCTGAACGACCCTTGCAGCGTGACCGCCTTGCCGACCAGCGGGTCCAGGCTGAAGTCCAGCGGCTGCGGCCCCCAGCCGATCTTGGTGATCCGCCCGTTGGGGCGCACCAACTCCATCGACTGCTTGAGCGCGCGGCTCACGCCGGTGCAGTCCACGACCAGGTCGGCCCCAAAGCCGTCGCCCAGCCCTTGGATCAGCTTGGCCGCATCCTCGCGCTGCACGTTGAGCGTATAGTGCGCGCCCAGTTCGGCGGCCACCTCCAGCCGGTGCGTGTCCACATCCGTGCCCAGCACCACAATCGTGCCCGCCCCGCGCAGCCGCACGATCTGCAGCGCCATGATCCCGATCGGCCCCGGCCCCTGGATCACCACCAGGTCGCCCGGCTTCATCAGCGTCTTTTCCACCAGCGCGTTATAGGCCACGCAGATCGGCTCGGTCAGCGCGGCGTGCTCAAAGGGCACATTGTCCGGGATGCGGTGCAGGATCTGCGGCCGCGCCACGACATAGCGCGTAAAGGCGCCATCCGCCAGCGCGCCATAGCCCAGCCGGTGGGGACAGAGGTTGTAATTCCCGCTCAGGCAATAGACACACTGCCCGCATACCTCCGCCGCCGTCTCGCAGGCCACGCGCTCGCCCACCTGGAAGCCGGAGACCGCATCGCCTACCTGGGCCACGACCCCGCAGAACTCATGCCCCAGGATCAACGGCTCCTTGATCGCCCAACTCTGATGCTCGCGCCACATATGCAGGTCGCTGCCGCACACCCCCGCAGCCTTGACCTCGATCAGCACACGATCCGGCGGCAGTGTCGGTTCGGCGACGTCGCGCACTTCGACATCGCCGTTGCGCCGGCCATACTTCACCAATGCTTGCACGGTCGTTCCTCCTTCGTTTGGTTGCGTTGCCGGTGATGTCACCGGCTGAGTCACCGTGCGGCCATGTACGACCCAAACGGCAGCAATGGATAGGGTAGGAAATGGACAAAAATAGATGATGAAAATCGCTGTGGTTCTCCCTTGCATCGTTCCATCATTCGGCGGATTTGTCAAAGTGCACCCCCGGATGGCATGGCCGCAGCCGGGCAACGGGAGAGCGTTTGACATGCCTTTCAAACGTGCTATCATAGAGGATGATTATTTCCTGCGTCTGCTCACACGCGTTGGCTAACCCTCGACCGTGGGCGACCCTGAAACAGCATTCCAGCCGCCTGCGTTTCGAGTCTCAGCACAGCACGACCGGGTCAGACTACCCTTGAGACGTGCCCCCTCCGTGCTGGCAAGTACCCTACTCGCTGATGTGTACCGTAAAAAGGAGATGTCAGGTATGAACGACCGATTCTCACGTCGACGTTTCCTGCAGATCGCCGGGCTGACTGCCGGAGCCGCAGTCTTGGCCGGCTGCCCCGCGCCGGTCGCGCCGCCCCAAGCCGGGACGGGGGCCGCTGCCGGCGGGGAGGCTGCCGCCCCCGCTGCCGAAGGGCTAAAGCTGGAAGCGTGGTCACGCATGACGGGGCTGGCCGAGGAGTCGACCAGGGGCATTATCGACAACTACAACGCCCAAAATACCATGGGCAACACGGTTGAGTTTGTCTATATTGCCCAGACCGAAGGCAGCCAAGCGGATGAAAAGCTCCTCACTGCCGTAGCTGGCGGCAATCCGCCGCCGCTCTACTACGCCGACCGTTTCACCGTGCCACAGTTTGCGCACCAGGGCTTTTTCACCGAGATCACCGACCAGGCGGAGGCCGCCGGGGTGAAGGAAGAGGACTACTACCCCTTTGCCTGGGCTGAGACCGTCTATAAAGGCGGTATCTATGCCCTCTCCTTCGACACCGATACCCGTGCCCTCTGGTATAACAAGGATATCATGGCCGAAGCCGGTCTCGACCCAGAGAAGCCGCCGACCACCCTGGACGAGTTGCGCGCCGCCACCGAGGCGCTTACCATCCGCGACAACAATGGGCGCATCACCCGTTATGGCTTCAACCCGCTGATGGATCAGGCCTGGCTCTACACCTGGGGTTTTGACTTCCAGGGTGAATTCCAAGACCCAGAAACCCTGCGCATCACCTTTGCCCATCCGAACAATGTCAAAGCTGCCGAGTTTGTCAAGGCCTTTGTCGACGAAATCGGCATTGAGGATGTCGATGCGATGATCGCCGCCTGCACCGGCACGGCCTGCAACGACGCCAACGACTACTTCTGGACCGGCCAGGTGGCGATGACATGCAGCGGCAACTGGAAAGTCGCCCAGGCCCACCGCTACAAACCCGACACCAACTACGGCGTCGTGCCCATGCCCGGCCCCGATGGCCCCGCGCCCTATGCCAGTTGGGCCGGCGGCTGGAGTTGGGCCATCCCGATGGGCGCCCAGCATGTCGAGGCGGCCTTTGATGCCTTAAGCTATATGTGCGGTCCAGAAGGCCAGCTCAAATACAACAAAGACACCTTCCACATCCCCACCAACATCAAGGCGTCAGAAGATCCCTTCTTCCGCGAAGACCCGCTGCACGCCGTCTTTATGGACCTGCTGCCCGTCTCCCATACCCGCCCACCCATCCCCCTGGGCAGCAAGCTATGGGATATGCAGTTCAAGGCCCACCGCGACGAAATCCCGCACGGGCTCAAGACACCCGAGCAGGCGCTGCGCGATATCGACGACGCCATCAATGCAGAGTTAGAAGAGATCGGTTTCTTCAGCTAAGGTTGCACCACAGTAACACACTGCTCAAGCCGCATGCGACCTGACCTAGATTTGCGTAAATCGGGTCAAGTATACCCGTAACAACCGTAGCGTGAGAGGGGTCGCGCGACCCCTCTCACGCTGGATCCGGGAGACAATGCCCATGGCCGCAATGACCCAGCCTGTACCTCGGCGCCGCCGGGGGCTTACCCCTCGCACCCGCAACACGCTCAACGGCCTGCTCTTTGCAGCTCCCTGGCTGATCGGCATAGCGGCTTTTTGGGTCTATCCCATTCTGGCCTCGGCCTACTACAGTTTCACCAAGTTCAACGGCGTCCAAGCCCCCCAATGGATTGGCCTGGCGAACTATCTCCAGCTGTTTACCAAAGACAGCAACTTCTGGGATGCGGTCTACAATACCTTCTACTTTGCCATTGTCTCGATCCCGCTGGCGATCGTCGCCTCCTTTGCGCTCGCCATGATGTTGAACGCCAAAATCCGCGGTCAGGTGGTCTATCGCACGATCTATTTTCTCCCCACCCTCGTGCCCGAAGTCGCACTTGCCTTGGTCTGGGTCTATCTCTTCACGCCGGGCACAGGCATTGTCAACCTCCCCTTCGATTGGCTTGGCGTGCGCGGCCCCTGTTGGTTGACCTGTGCACAGTGGGCGCGCCCCACCATCGTGCTGCTCGCCCTGTGGATCATCGGCCAGCAGGTGGTCCTCTACTTGGCCGGTCTGCAGGATGTTCCCCAAGACCTCTATGACGCAGCCGACGTGGATGGGGCCAATTTCTGGCATAAGTTTCGCCATGTCACCATGCCCATGATGACCCCCGTCATTTTCTTCCACCTGGTCACGTCCGTAATCGGCGCGCTGCAGTTCTTTACCGTACCCTATATCATGACCGGCGGCACTGGCTTTCCCGCCAATAGCACGCTCTTTTATTCAATCTACATGTATAAAAACGCTTTCCAGTATTATCAGATGGGCTATGCCTCTGCAATGGCTTGGCTGCTCTTCCTGGTCACCTTACTGATCACCCTAGCGATCTTTCGCACGGCGCGCCTCTGGGTCTTTTACGCCAGCGGACAGAGTTGAAGCTCTCTTGTGGCGCCTTCCTCTGCAGCGGCGATCGCCTGCGTGACAGTTCCGCTGCCCTTTTGGTGCATCCTAGACCGAGTCTAGCAGAAAGAATGTCCAATGGCTGTCGAGACACAACCTGCACACGCAGTACCGGCGGCGTCCCGCAAATCCTGGCTCACCGGCAAGCGCATCAAACAAATCCTGCGCAGCGTTTTGATCCATGCTGCGCTGCTGCCTGCTGCGTTTGTTTTCATGTTGCCCTTCCTGTGGATGCTCTCGACTTCTCTTAAACCGGACGAGCAGCTCTACGCCTATCCGCCGATCTGGATTCCCCATCCACTCAATTGGGCTAACTACCCAAACACGGTCACCTATATCCCCTTCTTCCAATACCTGTGGAACACGGTGACGATCGCCGTGCTCTCGACCATCGGCGCGCTCATTTCCGGCTCGATGGTCGCCTATAGTCTGGCGCGCATCCCCTGGCCGGGGCGCAACCTACTCTTCATCGCCACCGTGGCAACGCTCATGCTGCCCTTCCAGGTAACGCTGATCCCGCTCTTTCTGGTCTTCCGGCGGCTCGGCTGGGTTGGCGATTTTCGCCCGCTGATCGTCCCCCACTTCTTTGGCAGCGCGCTCTACATCTTTCTGCTACGCCAGTTCTTTATGACGATCCCGATGGAGTTGTCCGAGGCAGCGCGCATCGACGGGGCCAACGAACTGCGTATCTATTGGTCGATTATCCTGCCCTTGTCCAAACCCGCGCTGGCAACCGTCGCCATCTTCGAGTTTATCGCCCGCTGGCGCGATTATCTAGGGCCGCTGATCTACCTTAGCGACCAGCGGCTCTATACCCTGTCACTTGGTCTCCAGCAATATAGCTCGCAATATGGCCGAGAATGGGGATTGCTTATGGCGGCCTCGGTCTTGATCACGCTGCCTATCATCCTGCTCTTCTTCTTCCTACAGAAGACCTTTGTCCAGGGCATCACCCTGACCGGTATCAAGGGCTAACGCTTCAGCCGCGCCCCCCATGCGGGACAGCCATCTATCCCGGCTGTCCTGCTGCGCGCTCAGCCATTCCACGCTGCCATGACATCGGCAGCCTCCAACCAGGCCCATACGGACCTCTAGAAACACAGTTCCATGAAACTGGGGATCGACCTGTTCAGCCTACGCTTCAACGACTGGGACCCCTTCCAGCACCTAGAGTACGCCCGCCGTATCGGCGTCGACGTGGTGCATTTCTCCGAACTCAACCCGGCCCGACCGCTAGATACCGGCTACCTGGCCGAACTCAAACAGACCGCCGACCATCTCGGCTTGCAGATCGAGGTGGGGATGCGCTCGATCTGCCCGACCTCCACCTCTTTTGATCCAAGCGCGGGCAGCGCCGCCGAGCAACTGGCGCGCATGATCGAGATCGCCGCCCAGGTCGGTTCCCCCGCCGTGCGCTGCTTTCTAGGCTCCAATGCCGACCGGCGCACCGCGCTCCCCTTGGCCGGCCATATCGCCGCCACCGTCGAGACCTGCCGCGCCGTGCGCCACCTTGCCCTGGATCACGGCGTCAAGATTGCCATCGAGAACCATGCCGGCGACATGCAGGGCCGCGAACTGGCCGCGCTGATCGAACAGGCCGGCCCCGACTATGTGGGCGCCTGCATCGACGCGGGCAACCCGCTCTGGGTCGCCGAAAGCCCCTTCACCACCCTAGAACACCTGGCCCCCTACGTCGTGATGAGCCATGTCCGTGACACCGCGGTCTCGCCGCACCCCAGCGGCGCCATGGCCCAATGGGTCGCCATGGGCGACGGCTCCGTCGACATCGCCGCCTGGTCGCACCGTTACCGAGAACTCTGTCCCAATACCAACTTCACCCTCGAGATCATCACCACGCTGCCGCCCAAAGTGCTCAACTATCTCGATCCGGACTTCTGGTCCGTCTACCCTGACACCCCGGCCCACGAGTTCGCCCGCTTCCTCGCCCTCGTTCACACAGGACGCCCCTATACGGAGCCTGTCCTGACCGCCAACTGGGGCGACCTGACGCCCGAACTTCGCGCCGCCCTGGCCCTGGAACAGCAGCGCCAGCTTGAAAAAAGCGTGCGCTACTGCCGTGAGGAGTTGGGCATCTAGGCGCAGCCTACACGACCGCGAAATGAGGCAAGACCATGGCTACCCAACCCCGGCTGCGCGCCCACTTCGTCCTCAGCACCCATTGGGATCGCGAATGGTACGAGTCGTTTCAATTCTATCGCTACCGCCTTGTCCAGTTGCTCGACAAGGTGCTGGCCGGTTTGGAGGATGGCCGTCTGCGCGGCCCCTTCCAGACCGACGGCCAGTCGATCATCCTAGAGGATTATCTGGAGATCCGGCCTGAGCGCCGCGCCCAGATAGAACGGCTGGCCGCCGCCGGCAAACTCGTCATCGGCCCCTGGTATGTCCTGCCCGACGAGTTCCTTGTCTCCGGCGAATCGCTGATTCGCAACCTGCAACGCGGCCGCGCCGTCGCCCGCAGCTTCGGCGCGCCCCCCTCCAACGCCGGCTTTGTGTGTGATCTCTTCGGCCACAACAGCCAGATGCCCCAGATCTTCGCCGGCTTCGGCATCCACGGCGGCTTTGTCTGGCGCGGCCTCAACCATCTGCAAACGCGCCATCTGCACTGGCGCGGCGCCGACGGCACCGAGATGCTGGTCTATCGCTTCCCTGGCGGCGGCTACTGCGATTACGCCTTCCAGGTGCGCCACGCACGCAGCTATGCGTCGGCAGCCGACGACACGCGCGTCGCATCCGACCTGCGCAGCTACCTCGAACACGAAGCCGAGCACACCGAGGTCGACGCCCTCCTGCTCTTCGACGGCGGCGACCACGAAGAATGGGACCAGGACGTCTACAGCGCCATGCTCCGCTTTGGCGAGCAGGAGGACGGCGATTTCGAGATCGTCCACACCAGCCTCGACCACTACCTCGCCGACATCCTGCCCCAGGCCGCACGCGTCGGCGCAACCGCCGAAGGCGAACTGCGCGAAGCGGGCCGCCTCTTTGCCGGCGACCAGCAGTGGGTGATCCCGGGCGTCCTCTCCAGCCGCGTCTGGATCAAACAGGCCAACGCCGCCTGCGAAAGCCTTCTGACCCAGTGGGCCGAACCCTTCTCGACCTTCGCCCATCTGGCGCTCGGCTCCGAAATGCCCGCCGGCTATCTCGACGTGGCTTGGCAGTGGCTGCTCAAGAACCACCCCCACGACTCGATCTGCGGCTGCAGCATCGATGTCGTGCATGAGGATATGAAGTATCGCTTCAGCCAAGCACGCCAGATCGCCAACCGCGTCACGCTCGAAGCCACACGCCAGATCGCCGCCTCCGTCACCGGCGATCTCTCGGACGACGAACTGCGCGTGGCCGTCTTTAACCCCCTTCCTCATCCCCTGGACGAAACCGCCGAGCTGACGCTCCAGATCCCAACCCACTGGCCGCAGTTCAACGAATTCTTCGGCTTTGAACCCAAGCCCGCCTTTCGCATCTACGGCCCCGACGGCGTCGAACTGCCCTATCAGCGGCTGCGCCAAACTACCGACCGGCGCAAGGTACGCCTGTATCCCACCAAGTTCCCCGAAGCCTACACCACCCATGACGTGACCGTCAGTCTCCCCTTAACCGTTCCGGCGCTGGGCTACACCACCTTGACCGTCCGCGCCCCACACGACCGCAGCGCCACGCGCCACCCCGCCACGCCAGGGCTGGCAACCAGCGAGCGCAGCATGGCCAACGAGGCGCTCGCCGTCACTATCGAATCCAACGGCAGCCTCACGGTTCACGACAAACGCAGCGGCGAGACCTACACTCGCTGGCTCACCTTCGAGGATTGCGCCGACATCGGCGACGGCTGGTATCATGGCGAGGCCGTCAACGACCAGACCTTTGTCTCGACTGCCAGCCGCGCCGCCGTGGCGCTCGTTCACAACGGCCCGCAGCTCACGACCTTCCGCATCCGCACTGCCCTGCAGATCCCCGAAGCCTTCGACTTCGACGCCACCATGCAGCGCAGCGCCCGCCTGACCGACCTTGTCGTCGACAGCCTGGTCAGCCTGCGCCCCGGCCTGCCGCGCATCGAGGTCGAAACCACGGTCCGCAACGTTGCCGCCGACCATCGCTTGCGCGTCCTCTTCCCCAGCGGCGTCGACGCCGCGACCTACTGGGCCGACACCCCCTTCGATGTCGTCGAACGGCCTATCGCCCTCGCTCCCGATAACTACCTCTACCGCGAGTTGGAGGTCGAAACCAAGCCACAGCAGACCTGGACGGCTGTCCAGTCCGGCAGCCGCGGCCTCGCCGTCATCAGCGCCGGGCTGCATGAATCCGCGGTGTGCGACCTGCCCGAACGGACGCTGGCGCTCACGCTGCTGCGCAGCACACGCCGCACCGTCTTCACCGACGGCGAACCCGGCGGCCTCCTCATCGGCGACCTGACCTTCCGCTACTGGCTTGTGCCGCTGGCCGGCGCGCCCGACCCCGCCCATTTGCTCCGGCTGGGCCGCCAGCTTGCAGGCGGTTTGCGCGATGTGCAACTCCGCGCAGAGGATGTTACACTTCACCGCACAGCCACGCCCCTGCCGCCAAGCGCGTCACTGTGCACCGTGGAAGGCGCAGCCATCCTCACCAGCCTGCGTGCCGTCGCCGGGGGCGTCGAAGTCCGGGCCTACAACCCAACCAACGAAGTGGTTCAGGTGGGCTTCAGTTGGGGCGACCATGCGCCATTCACCCAGGCCATTCCGGTCAACTTCGACGGCGAGGTCGTTGCGCCGTCGCTTCCCGTGACAGACGGGCAGTGCCACGTCGAGCTTGCCAGGAAGAAAATTATCACGCTTCGTTTCGAACCTTAGCTAGACGCTACGATCTATCTATGCAGCCAGCATCTGTCCGGCGCACCATTTGCGCCCGCATCCCAACGCCTGAAGGCGAGTACCAACTCTGCCACTATGCCGACGAGCGCAATCAAAAGGAGCACCTTGCCCTCGTCATGGGAGGTGTGGCCGGCCAAGACGGAGTGCTGGTGCGGGTCCATTCTGAATGTTTTACCGGTGACGTGCTTGGCTCGCAGCGCTGCGACTGCGGTGAGCAGTTGCACCGCGCCATGCGCCTCATCGCCCAGGAGGGCGCGGGTATCATCCTCTATCTGCGCCAAGAGGGGCGGGGCATCGGGCTGGAGCAAAAGCTGCGCGCCTACAACCTGCAGGACCAGGGCTACGACACGGTAGACGCCAATCTGATGCTGGGCCATCAAGCGGACGAACGCGAATACTCCGCCGCGGCCGCCATGCTGCGCGATCTGGGAGTGCGCTCGATCCGCTTGATGACCAATAACCCAGACAAGATCGACCGGCTCACCGGCCTGGGCATCGCCATCGTCGACCGCATCGCGCTGGAACCGACCGTCACCCCCGACAACGCCGCCTATCTGGCAACCAAGGCGCAGCGCATGCGCCATCTGCTCAGCCTGCCCATCCTCGCCAACGGCGCTGCGGCGACCGGCATCGGCCTGCCTGTGCAGATCAGCAGCCAGATCGAATCGATCCAGCAGCGCGCCGCCGGCCACTTCCGGCGCAGCGGCTCGCCCTTCGTCACCCTCAGCTATGCCCAGTCGCTCGACGGCGCCATCGGCACACAGGACGGCGGGCCGCTGCTGCTCAGCGGCCCCACTTCGCTGCGCGTGACCCATGCCCTGCGCGCCGCCCACGATGCCATCCTGGTCGGGATCGGCACCGTGCTGGCCGACGACCCGCAGTTGACCGTGCGCTTGGTCGAAGGCAGCCACCCCCAACCCATTGTAGTCGACAGCCATCTGCGTTTCCCGCTACAGGCGCGTCTGCTGGCCCACCCCAAAGGTCCCTGGATCGCCCATGTTGACGCCCGCGCCGGCGGCCAGGCAATTGCCTACGCCAACGGCCCTATGCCTGCCGCGGCACGTCTCCAGGATGCTGGGGCGCGCCTGCTCGCGCTGCCTGCCAACGCCGAAGGGCAGGTCGACCTGGAAGCGCTGCTCGCCGAGTTAGGCCGCATCGGTATCCAAAGCTTGATGGTGGAGGGGGGCGCACGCATCATCGGCAGCCTCCTGGCGCACAGCCTGGCCCACTTTGCCGTGCTGACCATTGTCCCCCGCTTTGCCAAAGGGCAGCGCATCCCCTTGGCAAGGCTGCCCCAACCGACCGTCGATCTGCTGGACCCGGCCTACATCCAGACCGGCCAAGACGTGATGGTCTGGAGCGCGCTGTCCCATCCGGAACGACAACCCCTCCAGCCCGCGCCACCCACTGCCGGCGCTCAACCGCCTGCCTAATGTCCACACGCTTCACCGTCTATTTCGACGCGCCCTATCGGGTGGCCGTACGCGAGGAGCCGATCCCCTCCCCGCGCCAAGATCAATACCTGGTCCAGACCCAAGCCTCGGCCATCAGCGCTGGCACCGAAATGCTCTTCTACCGCGGTCTAGTCCCACCCGGCATGGCCGCCGACGCCACGCTGGCCGGCCTCGCCGCCCCGGTCTCCTACCCGATTGCCTATGGCTATGCTGCGGTAGGCCAAGTCATCGCCTGT
>QEUY01000791.1 GCA_003577365.1 Chloroflexota bacterium
GGAGGAATCCAACGCCTGGCGCTACCCGGTCGATCTGATCGCGCTGTTGGACCAGGCCTTCGAGCAGTTGCCCGCTGCCGTGGCACAGGGCGAACAGCGCCGCGCCGCTGGCCGCGCGCAGTGGATGGGCCGCCGCGCCCTGGCTGCGCTGCTCCTGGAAGACAACCCGCAGGCCGCGGTCGACGCCCTGCTGGAGAGCCTACGCCGCGGCTGTGCGCCCGCCGACCTGGCAAGCGCCGTGGCCTATGCCGCCAGCCTGCGCATTGCCCGTTTCCACACCAGCAACGAGTTTGGCGATTGGGACACGGCGCTGCACACCTTCACCTTTGCCAATGCCGTCCATCAGGGGATGCGCCGCGCGCCCTCGGTCGAACTGCTGCGCGGCGTCTTCGACGCCGCCATGAGCGTCTATCTCGACCGCTTCCTCAACATCCCGGCGGCGCGGCTGCCGCAGCCCAACGGCACAGCGCCTGACGCCGAGCAAGCGTTGCAGAACCTGAGCCGGCTGCTGGACCGCCAGCAGCAGGTCAACCCGGCGGCGCAGGAGGTGGCGAGCTATCTGCACCACGGCGGCGACCCCGCCGCGCTGCTGGCAACTTTGGGCCGCTTACTCCTGCGCGAAGACCGGGATTTTCACACAATCCAGATGGTCGAAGCTGCCGTGCGCCAGCACAGCCTGATCGAGGATGCCGAAGAGCGCAGCCATCTGCTGATCGCCGCCATCCGCTATCTGGCCGCGCACGCCCCCACCGTCCGCAGCCAGGGACAGACCTACACCATCGCCCAGCGGCTGCACCAGGGCGAACGGCTGTTTGAAGAAGACTAGAAAGCCATGCGCGCCAGCCCAAAGACGGCGGTCGTAGAGAGCAGATTCTTGACGCGGCCCACATGGACACGCCGCCCATACGCCAGATAGACCTCCTCGCGGATCGACACGTCGATCTTGCGGCAGAAGTGGGCAAAGATAGACCTCCTCGCGGATCGACACGTCGATCTTGCGGCAGAAGTGGGCAAAGTCGGTGATGGTGAAAGCCTGCCAGCGCGGCACCTCATACCACGCCTGCGGCAGATCAGGAGCCGTGGGAATCCGGCCTGTCAGCAGCAGTTCCAACCGGCAGCGCCAATAGCCCCAGTTGGAAAAGCTGACAATCGCCGACTTGCCCACGCGCAGCATCTCTTGCAGGATCATGGCGGGGTCGTCCAGATAGGGCAAGGTCTGCGCCAAGACGACCACATCCATGCTGCCGCTGGGGTAATCGGCCAGCCCCTCTTGCAGGTTGCCTTGGCGCACGCTCAAGCCCTTGCGCACACAGGCCAGCACCCCCTCTTCCCCGATCTCGACGCCGCGGCCGCGCACCTGTTTGCCGCCCACCAGATAATAGAGCAGATCGCCGTTGCCGCAGCCCAGGTCCAAGACGCGGGCGCGCGGGGGGATCAGATCGGCAATCACCTGGAGATCGGGGCGCAGCGGCGTCCCCACACCCAGCGCCGGCGCAAGGGCCGAGGTCACGCCGTCACTCCATTGCGCGCCGGCGCGGCTGGGGCTGTGATCGCAGGCGCGATGGGCAGCGGTCGTTCCACCCGTTCCTCGCGCACCAGCCGCTCCAAGAAGCTGCCGATCAGGTTGGTCATGGTCTGCACTTCCAGCAGAAAGGCGTCGTGTCCCCAGGTGCTTTGGATGTCGAGATAGGTGGCGTCTGCGCCCACGGCCATCAGCGCGCTGACCAATTCCTTACTGTGATAGCTGGGATAGAGCCAGTCGCTGGTGAAACTGACGACCAGAAACTTGACATCCTCGGCGTTGGCGAAGGAAGCCGCCAGCGACCCGCTCGGCTGGCTCAGGTCAAAATAGTCCATCGCCTTGGTCACATAGAGATAGCTGTTGGCATCGAAGCGGCGGGTAAAGCTGTTGCCGTTGTATTTGAGATAGCTCTCGATCTCGAACTCAGTCTCAAACTCATAGCCGTAGCGTTCCAGACGGCGCAGCCGCCGTCCGAACTTTTTGTGCATCGACTCTTCGCTTAGATAGGTGATATGGCCCACCATGCGCGCCACGGCCAGCCCGGCGTCGGGCTTTTTGCCCGAGCCGTAATAGTCGCCGTTGTTCCAGGCCGGGTCGGCATAGATCGCCTGGCGGCCCACCTCGCTGAAGGCGATCAGCATGGGGCTGTGATGCGCGGTCGTCGCCAGGGGAATGGCGGCGCGCAGGCGCGTGGAATGGTGCGCCGCCCATTCCAGCACCTGCATCCCGCCCATCGAACCGCCGGCCACGCAGAGCAGACGGTCGATCCCCAGATGGTCGATCAGCTTGACCTGGGCGCGCACCATATCGCCGATGGTGACGACCGGGAAGCTCAGACCATAGGCCCGGCCCGTCGCCGGATTGATGCTCGACGGGCCGGTGCTGCCATAGCAACTGCCGATCACATTGCTGCAGATCACAAAGAAACGGTCGGTGTCAAAGGCCTTACCGGGGCCAATGCACTCATCCCACCAGCCGGGCTTGGGGTCATCGTCGCTGTGATAGCCCGCGGCATGGGCGCTGCCGCTCAGGGCATGCACAATCAAGATGGCATTGCTGCGCTCGGCGTTCAACCGCCCATAGGTCTCATAGGCAATCGTCACCGGCCCCAGACTCGCGCCGCTCTCCAGGCGCATGGGTTCATCCTCGGCAAAGGTAAAAAATTGCGTCTGGACAAGCCCGACAGAGTGTTCACGTTCCATGCTGAGACCCCCTACCTGTGTCCGCTAGGCGGCTTATTTCGCGGCCGCAGCCAACGCCTGATCCAAGTCCCAGAGGATGTCGTCGATGTCTTCCAGACCGACACTCAGGCGGATGAAGTCCGGCGTCACGCCGGCGCTGCTCATCTCTTCGGCAGATAGCTGGCTGTGGGTGGTGCTCGCCGGATGGATCGCCAAGCTCTTGGCATCGCCCACATTCGCCAGGTGGCTGAACAGCTTGAGGCTGTTGATAAACTTGCGCCCTGCTTCGACGCCACCCTTGATGCCAAAGCCCAAGATCGCGCCCGCGCCCTTGGGCAGATATTTCTTGGCGCGGTCATGGTCGGGATGGCTCGCCAAGCTAGGATGCTTGACCCAGGCGACGGCGCGGTGGCCTTCCAAGAACTTGCACACCGCCTCGGCGTTGGCGACATGCCGCTCCATGCGCAGACTGAGCGTCTCGATGCCCAAGAGCGTGTTCCAACTGTTAAACGGCGCTTGGCACGCCCCCACATCGCGCAAGATCTGCACGCGCGCCTTGATGATAAACGGCGGCAGCGGCAGATCGGCATAGACCAGCCCATGATAGCTGGGGTCCGGTTCG
>QEUY01000792.1 GCA_003577365.1 Chloroflexota bacterium
ATTTGGACTGCCCGCGACGGTGGTCCTCGCATTCTGTGCGGTTTCCCTCGTATCGCTGAGACATTACTATTCCGTGCCCAAGCAACCCTTTCGAGAGTCTATCCAGTACATAGAAGCGGAACGACAGCCGGGCGACATCATTATCGCCGTCTTTCTTGCGGAAGGGGGCTATCGCTTCTACGGCCCGCAATATCATCTGGAAGAGGGTAAGGACTACTTTCCAGTTCGTTCTGTGGAGGCGTTGGACGCTGTTTTGGCTTCGCATCCTGGGGCGCGCACGTTTGTGGTGACAACCTTTTCGCGCGCCCTGCGTCTCGCCTATCCCGACCTCGACGCGCGGATCGCGAGGGACTGGTCAAGGTCCCGGACGTTTCCCGCCACCGTAGGCGACGGCGAGGTCACAATATGGACGCAACGCTGAGTAACTCAAGTTGCTACTCTGGCCTTTGCGTTCTGTGCGACCTTTGTGGTGAATTATTCTCCCCCCTGTCCCCGCCGAAAGGCCATCGCATACGAGCGCAGCGCGTTCTCGGCGTTGACGCCGTGGCGATGCGCCAAGGCCACCAGCGCCCACAAAAGCGCGCCGATCCCCTCGGCGTCGGGCGTATCGCCCAGCAGACGCGCCAGGTCGGGGCGCGATGCGGCCAGCGCCGCCCGGTCGAGCAGCCCCGCCTTGTGCGCCTTGCTTTGCAGCACGCGCGCCTTTTCCAGCGCAGGCAGGTGGGCGGGGATGCCGTCCAGCGGGCCGGCGACCTGGCCCGCGGCGGCCTTCTCCGCCGCCTTGATCTGCTCCCAGTTGCGCAGAATCTGGTCGACATTCTCCACCGCCACATCGCCAAAGACATGCGGGTGGCGGCGGATCAGCTTCGTGACAATCGCCTGCATCACGTCCGCCAGACGGAAGCGCCCTTCCTCGGTCGCGATCTGCACCAACATCGTCGCCACCAGGTAGAGATCGCCCAACTCCTCGGCCAAATGCGCGCTGTTGTCGCCGCCCTCGCCTTGCCGCGCGGCATCGGCGTCGATCGCCTCCAAGACCTCGGCACACTCGCCCAGCAGATCTTGGCGCAGCGATTCGAGCGTCTGCTCCTGATCCCAGGGGCAGCCCTCCGGCGCGCGCAGATGGGCGACGATCTCCTGCAGGTCGGTGAAGCTGCCGCGCGCCAAGGGCGGCACATAGAGGCTGGTCAAGTGGTCAAAGTCGTCGCGGCGGTCCAACTCATGCAGCGGCAGTGTGATCAATGCCTGCTGCGGCGTGCCCGCGGCCCGCACCAGCGTTACGGGGTGGTCGTCGGGATAGGCGTTCATCAACGTGAGCTTGAGGTCCGACGCCACGCCGCGGCTGTAGACCTGCCCCGCCAGCAGCGGCAGGCCCACGTCGACGCGCGGGTGATGCTGCTGCGCCAGGAGCATAGCATCCACCACCTGCCCGCCGTCCATCGGGTCCACGCCCAGCGCACCGAAGGCCGCTTCGACAAAGCTAATGCCGCCCACGACCTGCACGGCCAGCCCGGCGGCCGCGGCCTGCTCGACGATCAGCCGCGTGGTGATCTCGCCTACCCAGGGATGGCCCGGCACGGCATAGACCACGCCGCCCGGCTCGCGGCCCAGGGCCAGCACGCGGCCCGCGATGGCGGCATAGACCGCGGCAAAGCCGGCGTGCGCCTCATAGAGGTCATCACAGTCCGCGATCGATAGATGCTTTTCCAGCGCGGCGATGCAGGGATGGTGGCGCGTGCGTACCAACACCCGCTGCGCCGTCGACAGCGCCTGCCAGGCGGCCAGCGTCAGATCGCCCACATCGCCCGGCCCCAGCCCCACGATGCGGATATCGGCAAAGCCTGGCGCGGGCAGCGCCGGCCAGGGAACTTCAGCAGAACCACTCATCACAACTTCCTTCGCTCTCGATGCCCCACATAACGACCTTATTGCCTTTTGGCACAGCCGCCAAAGGCGGCACTGCCCACTGTCTACTCCCCACTCCCTTTCTTTCTCTGGCTTTCTTTCTCTGGCCTTTGCGTGCTTTGCGCCCTTTGTGGTAAACCTCTCTCGCCGCGCCCCACTTTACCCCCAAGCGCAGCAGCCAAGCAAACCGGCAGGGATCGCCATTTGGCATTTGCCGCCGATCTCGGTACGCTAGGCCGATGCACCCACACGTCACCGCCCACCCGATCCGCGTCCTCCTGGCGCTCTTTGCGCTGCTGGCCGCGACCTACAGCGTCGTTACACCGCCCTTCGAGACGCCCGACGAGATCTGGCACTACGCCGTGATCCAGCAGATCGCAAGCGGGCAGGGGCTGCCCGTCTCTGGCCCCAACACCGAAGCCGCCTGGCAGCAGGAGGGCACGCAGGGGCCGCTCTATTACCTGCTGGCCGCAGCCGCCACCGTCTGGGTCGACCAGGGCGACCGCAACGTGCAGATCCACCACGCCGACGAGCATTGGCCCTGGCGCGGCCCGTTTTTGGCGCTGCATCTGGCGCGCTTTGTCTCGGTGGCGTTGGGCATGGTGACGGTCTGGGCCGTCTACCAGACGATCGCGCTGATCCTGGGGCCGGGTTGGGGGCTGATCGCGGCGGCGGCGATCGCCTTGATCCCGCAATTTCTCTTTATCAGCGCCGCGGCCAGCAACGACAACGCCGTTACCGCTTTTTCTGCGCTTACGCTCTGGCAGGTGACGGCGCTGGCGCTGGCCCCTGCCGCGGCGTTGACGCCCGTTGGGCTGCGCCGCCGCTTTGTGCGGATCGGCGTGATGCTAGGGCTGGCGCTGATCAGCAAGCTGAGCGCGCTACCGCTGGTGGGTGTGGTGGGGCTGGCCGTGCTCGGCGCGGCGTGGCGCGCCCGCAACGGGCGCATCCTGCCCGCGGCCGCGCTCTGGATCGGCCTGCCCGCCGCGCT
>QEUY01000793.1 GCA_003577365.1 Chloroflexota bacterium
CTGACGCTCCTGGTGATCATCCTGGTCTTGTCGCGCCTGAGCGATCGCTTTTTCACCTCCGCCAACTTGCTCAACCAAACGCGCCTCTTTGCCGAGGTAGGGCTGATGGCGCTGCCCATGACGCTGGTGATCATCACCGGCGGGATCGACCTGTCGGTCAGCAGCGCCTTTGGCTGGTCGGCGGTGATGTTGGGGGTGACATGGGGCATGTGGGGGCTGCCGCTCTGGGTCGCCATCGGCGTCAGCCTGCTCACAGGGCTGTTCGGAGGGCTGTTCAACGGCTGGATCGTGGCGCGCATCAAAGTGCCGCCGCTGATCACCACGCTGGCGACGCTCGCCATCTATCGCGGCATGGCCTACGGCATTAGCCAAGGCAAGCCGGTCAGCGGCTATCCCGACTGGTTCGAGGTCTTTGGACAGGGCAGCATTGGCCCGCTGCCCACGCAGTTTGCGCTGTTGATCGTCCTCACGCTGGCGGTGGGTCTCTTTCTGGCGCGCACGCCGTGGGGACGGTTTATCTATGCGATCGGCAGCAACGCCGAGGCGGCGCGCTTTTCCGGCATCCCCGTCCAGCGCATTCTGCTGAGCATCTATACGTTTAGCGGGCTGATGGCCGGGCTGGCGTCGGTTGTCTTTGTCAGCCGTGTGACGACCACACGCGCCGATGCGGGCGTCGGTCTGGAACTGGACGTGATCGCCGCCGTGGTCTTGGGCGGCACCAGCATCTATGGCGGCAAAGGCACGATCTTCGGCACGATCTTGGGGCTGGTCACAATTGCGCTGCTGCGCAACGGGCTGAGCTTGGCCGGGGTCAAAGGCGATGCAACGGTCGTGGTCATCGGCGCGGTGCTGATCGTCGCCGTCTTTGTCAACCGGCTGTTGCGCGGCGAAAAGAGCGATGCCCGCTGATCAGCCGCCTTTTTCTCGGTGAAGCGCCGCGCGCCGGACAAAGGGCGGCGCGGCTTTCACATAGCGGTTAGTTCACACAGAGTGTAGTTTCGTTCAATGCTAAGGAAGATAAGGGAGGATTCTATGCAGCGACGTCTCGGCTTGCTTATATCTGTGCTACTGATCGCAGTGTTGGCGCTGGCCGCCTGCGGGCGTGGACGGCAACAACCGGCCCCTGCACCGGCCGCAGCCACCGAAGCCCCGGCAGCCACAGAGGCTCCTGCCGCAACGGAAGCCCCCGCTGCCACCGAAGCTGTCACCACCACCGAAGCTGTCACCGCCACCGAAGAGGTGACCGCGACCGAAGAGGTCACCGCCGCCGAGGGGACGACCGTCACCGAAGAAGTGACCGCGACCGAGGAAGCGACGGCCACCGCAGAGGTCACAGGGACGGAAGAGGTCACGGGGACTGAGGAAGTCACCGCCGCCGAGGAAGTGACGGGCACCGAGGAAGTGACCGGCACGGAGGCGACGACCGAGACCGCTGGAGCCGCCGAAGCCGCCCCTGCCGTCGCCTACAATGGCGGCGCCGCCGTCAACGCGCCCGACAAGGCCGGCCAGGATATCGTGGTCTTCGACGTGCCCAAGCTGATCGGCATCGACTACTTCAACGCCACCGGCCAGGGCATGCAGGAAGCCGCCGATGAGCTGGGCAATGTCTCCTACACCCAGGATGGCCCGACCGAAGGCCGCGTCGACCGCCAGATCGAGTTCATCGACAACTTCATCACCCAGAATCCGGATGCCATTGTCTTTGCCAGCAACGACCCGGTTGCCATTTCGCCGGTGCTGGAAAAAGCCTTGGCTGCCGGTATCCATGTGGTGGGCTATGATGCCGACGCCGAACCACAGGCGCGCGAGTTCTTTGTCAACCAGGCCACCTTCGAGGCCATCGGTAAGGCGCTGATCGAATCCATGGTCGCCCAGGTGGGCGAAGAGGCCCAGGTCGCCATCGTGACCAGCAGCCTGACCGCGCCCAACCAGAACGCCTGGATCGAAGAGATGACCAAGTACCGCGATGCCAACTATCCGGGTCTGGAGTTTGTGGACACGCGGCCCAGCGAAGAGGATCAGAACCTCGCCTTCCAGGTCACCAACGACCTGCTCTTGGCCTACCCCGACCTGAAGGGCGTCTTTGGCCTGAGTTCGGTCGCCTTCCCCGGCGCGGCGGAGGCCGTGTCGCAGGCGGGGAAATGCGGTCAGGTGGCCGTGGTTGGGCTGAGCACCCCCAACTCCATGCGCCAATATGTCAAGGACGGCTGTGTCAAGGACGTGGTGCTGTGGAATCCGGTCGACCTGGGCTATGCCACCATCTACGCCGTGCGCGCCCTGATCGACGGCGAACTCACGCCCGAGTCCACCACCCTCAACGCCGGGCGGCTGGGTGAACTCAAGGTGCAGGGCAGCGAAATCCTGTTGGGCGACCCCTTCATCTACACCGCCGACAACATCGACGA
>QEUY01000794.1 GCA_003577365.1 Chloroflexota bacterium
GGTGGTGGAGGACTGTGCCCAGGCCAACGGCGCGACCTATCAGGGCCGCGAGGTGGGCAGTTGGGGGGATGTGGGCTGTTACAGCCTCCAGTTCAACAAGATCGTGACCAGCGGCGAAGGCGGCATGGTCACGACTGATAGCCTGGAACTCTATCAGCGGGCGGCGTTGTTCCACGACGTGAACACGTCGCGCCATAACCTGCCTGAAGACAAGCTGCTCTGGGGCATCAACTTCCGCATGCCCGAACTGCTGGCCGCGGTCGCCCTGGTGCAGATGCGCAAACTGGGCGGGCTGCTGGAGGCGATGCGGGCACGCAAGCGCATGTTAAAGGCGGGGATGGCCGATGTGCTGGCCGAGAAGGGGCTGGCCTTCCGCACGCTGCACGACGAGGCAGGCGATGCCGCCATCGCGACCATCTTGTTGATGCAGACGCCACAGCAGGCACAGGCGGTGAGCGAAGCCCTGCGCGCCGAGAACATCGGCGCCGGCGTGCTCTACCGGCCCGAAGTGCGCGACTATCATGTCTATGCTCACTGGACGCCGGTGATGCAGCAGCGCGCCTGGTCGGCGGATGGCAACCCGTGGCGCTGGGCGCAGCGCCCCATCGAGTACCGCCAGGACATGTGCCCGCGCACACTCGACCTGCTAGGTCGCGCCGTGCATCTCAACGTCAGCCCGCTGCTCAGCAACGAGGACGTGGAGGAGACGATCGAGGGCGTCAACCGCGTGCTGAAGGCGCTGGCGTAGCCAAAGGAACCCCAAAGATGAGTGCTGCCACGGAATATCGCTATAACCGCCTGACCTGGGCGGAGATGAACGACGCCATCGCCATGCAGAAGGTGATCCTGCTGCCCACCGGCTCGACCGAGCAGCATGGTAAACACCTGCCGCTGGATGTGGACGTCTTTCTGGCGGAGTCGGTCTGTCTGGAAGTAGGCCGCCGCGCGCCCGACAAGGTGTTGGTGCTGCCGCCGATCTCGTATGGATTGAACATGCACCACATCGATTTCCCCGGCACGATCCATATCGAGCCGGAGGTTTTTATCGCCTTCTGTCTCAACATCACCAAGAGCGTGGCCTATCACGGCTTTAAGAAGATCCTGCTGGTCAACGGCCATGGCTCCAACACGCCGTTGATCGACCTGGTGGCGCGCAAGACGGTGTTGGAGACGCAGTCGCTCTGCGCCGCGCTCACCTATATTTGGCTGGCGATGGAGGCATTTAACCAGGTCAAGGATACGCCGGTGATGGCGCACGCCGACGAGTTTGAGACGTCGCTCTATCTACATCTGGCGCCGGAGCGGGTGCAGATGGATAAGGCCGGCCATGGCGACGATGTGATGGGCAAGTACATGAGTTCGGACAGCATGTATACCTATCCGGTGCGCTTCAACGACTTCTGGGGCCGCTGGACCAACCTGGGGGTCCACGGCGACGCGCGCACGGCTACGGCGGAAAAGGGCAAGGTGATCTTCGAGGCCGCGGTCGGCGCGCTGCTGGAGATCGTGGACGAGTGGCAGCAGTGGCCGATCGCGCCGCGCTCCGACCAGCACAGCCAGCCGGTGCAGTCGCAGATCCGCTGGTAAGGGGCGGATGTGGTCCCCGATCGAGTATCGAAGGATAGAACAGGGCCATGACAGAGTTAGCCATTCATGGGGGATCCCCCGTCCGCAGTGAACCGTGGCCGCGCTGGCCGCAGTGGGGCGAGGCCGAGGCGCAGCGCGTGCAGGAGGTGTTGGAATCGGGGGTGTGGGGTGGGTTCAACCCCGCGGTCAAGGAGTTCGAGGCCGCCTTTGCCAAGCGCCATCAGGCCAAGCACTGCATTACGGCGGTCAACGGCACGCTGACGCTGGAAGCGGCGCTGCGTGTGATGGGGGTGGGGCCGGGCGACGAGGTGATCGTCCCGCCCTATACCTTTATCGCCACGGCCAACGCGGTGCGGCTGGTGGGCGCGACGCCGGTCTTTGTAGATATCGAGCCGGATACGTATAACCTGGACATTGACTGTATGGCGGCGGCGATTGGCCCCAAGACCAAGGCGGTGATCCCGGTGCATTTCGCCGGGCTGCCTGTGGATATGGACCGGCTGCTGTCCTTGGCGGAACAGCATGGGCTGGCGGTGATCGAGGATGCGGCGCATGCCCACGGCTCGACCTGGAAAGGGACGCCGATGGGCACGCTGGGCCATATTGGGTCGTTTAGCCTGCAGGCCAGCAAGAATCTGACCGCGGGCGAAGGCGGCATCCTCATCACCAACGACGACGATCTGGCGGCCAAGCTGTGGAGCTTTGCCAACCAGGGGCGCTCGCCCGAAGGCGCGTGGTATGAGCACGGCATGTTGGGCAGCAATCTGCGCATGACCGGCTGGCAGGCCGGGCTGCTGCTGGCGCAGATGGAGCGTTT
>QEUY01000795.1 GCA_003577365.1 Chloroflexota bacterium
TGTGGCGGCAAACGTGATAGCATATACGATGGTCTGCAACGAGGGGCCGCCCATGCACGGCTCCTCGTTCTTTCTGTTCGCAGGACGGTCCTGCGGGCTACTCCAGAGAAAGACACGAGTCAAGGAGGTACGTGAGCATGGCCAATTCCGATCTTCGGGAATACGAGTTGGTCTTTATTGTGCAGCCGGAGATGGACGAACAGGGCGTGGCCGCGATCAACGACCGCGTCGGCCAGATCGTCAACGCCCAGTCGGGGTCCATCACCACCACCGAGATGTGGGGGCGGCGTGCGCTGGCCTATCCCATCGGCAAGTTCTTTGAGGGCCAATATGTGCTGCATCGTTTCCAGATGCTGCCTGAAGCAGCCGGCGAGATCGACCGCCTGCTGCGGTTCAACGAGAACGTGATCCGCTATTTGCTGATCCGCACCGACGAATAAGTTGCGTACGACACACGCATTTGCCAAGGAGCTATGATGAGCGAGCAAGTGAACCCCACAGCCGACGAGCAAAACGAGACGATGCAGCCCGAAAGCGCGCCCGCTATGAGCCAGACGCCCGCGCCGGCTGCGGTTCCCCAGCCCCCGGCCCGTCCTCAGAGCAGCGCCAACCTGGACGCCGTCGACGTGGACGACGAAGACGACACCGATGAGGACGCCGACGAGAGCGGTGAAGAGGGCGGCGACGAGGGCTATGTCGAAGGCCCTGCCGAATATGTCCAGCGCGAAAAGAGCGGTCGCGGGCGGCGCATCGGCGGCGAAGTTCGCCCCGAAGACGTGGACTACAAAAACATCACGCTGCTGTCCCGCTTCCTCGACCGCCGGGGCCGCATCTTGGGCCGCCGCAAGACGCGCGTCAGCGCCAAGGTTCAGCGGCGCATCGTGCAGGCGATCAAGCGCGCCCGCCATCTCGCCCTGCTGCCCTATACGGCGGAGCAAACACGCATCGTCCGAAAGCGCAGGTAAGCCATGGCCAGGCGGAAAGCGCGTGCCGAAGAGCCAAAAAGGGAACTGACGCGCAAGGAACACCGCATCCGCGCCGAAGTGCGCGAGCGCAACCGCCGCTTGTATATCGGCGTGGGCGCTGCACTCGGCCTGGCGCTGCTGCTGATTCTGGCCGGCCTGGTGAACGAATTTATACTCCGGCCGCGGAGCGACGTGGCGACGGTGGGCGAGACCACCATCGCCACCCGTGACTATTGGAAGCGCGTCTACTTTGAACAAAACCAGCTCCAAAACCAACTGATCCAACTCCAGCGGTTGGAGAGCCAGTTCGGCGGGCAGAGCTTTTTCGCCAGCCAGATCAGCCAGCTTCAAGGCATCCTGAGCAGCCCCTTTAGCCTGGGGGTTGAGGTCTTGGACCGGATGATCCGCGACGAGGTGATCCGCCAGCAGGCTGCTGCACGCGGCATCACCGTCTCGCCGGAGGAGATCGACCAAGCCTTGCGAGAGGAGATCGCCGCCGGGCAAAACGCCGTCACCGTGCCCCAGGCCACATCCACCGCCGAAGCAGGCGCAGCGGCCACGGCCACCGCGGCTGGCTGGACGCCGACGCCCAGCCCGACCGTGGATGCCAGTTCGACGGTGACAGCCACGGCGACCCCCTTCCCCACGCCGGAACCGCCCCCCACGCGGCCCATCCTCAGCGATGAGCAGTACAGCACAGGGGTGGCCGAGCTGGAGAAGAATCTCAAACAGATCGCGGGGATGTCGCTCGACGAATACCGCCGGATCATCGAAGTGCGCCTGCTCAACGACAAACTGAGCGAGGTCATCGGCGAAGAGCAAGTACCCGCCACCGAAGAGCAAGTCCACGCCCGTCACATCTTGCTGCGTGTGGAAGAGCCGGCACCCGAAGCAACGTCAGAACTGACGGCGACCGCGGAACTGACGGCGACAGAAGCAGTCACCGCGGCGGCAAAGATCACCACAGCGGACGAGATCACGGCGGCAGAAGAGGTCACGGCAGCCGAGGAAGTGACGGCGGCAGAAGCAGTCACAACGGCGGCAGCGGTCACGACTACAGCGGTCACGCCTACAGCGGTCACGACTACAGCGGTCACGACTACCGGCGAGGTGACGGCAACAGAAGGCGTGACGGTAACCGAAGGGGTGACGGCAGCGTCTGAAATTACCGCGACAGGAGCAGTCACTGCGACAGGAGATGTCACCACGACCCAAGAGGTCACGGCGACCGAAGAAGCCGCGCCGCGCGACGATGCCGCCACGCTGGCGCTGGCCCAAGAGCTGTGGGCGCGGATTTTGGCTGGGGAAGACTTCGCCACCCTGGCGCAAGAGTACAGCGACGACACGGGCAGCGCCGCACGCGGCGGCGACCTGGGTTGGTTTGGCCGCGGCGCGATGGTGGCCCCTTTTGAGGAAGCCGCCTTCAGCCTCGAACCCGG
>QEUY01000796.1 GCA_003577365.1 Chloroflexota bacterium
TGCGTGACATAGCTGGTCGTGATCACATGGGGCAGCGCCGCGCCAGACTGCACACTGGTGCGCCGCGATTTGGCGAGATGTACCTCCAGAAAAGAGCGATGCTGTCCGCCGAGCCGGGCAAAAGGGTTGAGCGCCTTGACCACACCTGCGCCCTGCGTCCAGCGGCTGCCCGCGCCGCCGGCCAGCGTCACCACGGCCACCTGCCCCGCGGCCAGCGCGCTCGCCCCCAGCCGGCGTTGGGCTGCATAGCGCCGCCCCTCCAGCCCTTGGCTGAGATCGACGACCGCGCCCGGCCCCACGTCCTCGATCTGGCTGCTCACCGGCAGCCGATTTTGCGCCAGCCCGATGCGCCCGCTGCGCAGATCGGCGCGGATCTGCTCATGCTGCACACGGTCAAACCCATAGCGTTCTAACAGCGCGGCCAGGCTTTCGGTCTCGGCCTGATGGCTATCGCCGCTGGGCAGCAGCCGGTCAAAGAGCGTCTCCACCATCCCGGCCAAGCGCACGTCGGTGCGGCTGGCCGCGCCAAAGCGGTCAAGCTCGGCGCGGCGGAAGGGCGAGAGCCGCCGCTGTTCAAAGCGCAGCAGGGCGGGCACGGTCAGCGCGTAATAGCCCGCGGGCATCAATGCGTCTGCGCCGGTGTGCAGCGTGGCCCAAGTGCCGCGCTCGTTGATGGCGAAATCATAGGCCACCGGCTCCATGGCAAAGGGCACGGCATGTTCGAGCCGCTGTTTGGTAGCACGCATGATCTCGACCAGGCGCGTCTGCGCCTGCGGCTTGACCTGGGGGTCAAAGATAAAGCCCATGCCGCCGCCCGCCATGCCGCCCATCATCCAAAAGCCCCAGAAATTACTGCCAAAGGCACGCCGCGCCTGCTCGATCAGCGTGTCGGTGTAGAGGTTGCCCGCCCACGGGATGATCGTCTGGATCGGCCCGTGGAAGTTGCGATGGGTGGCCGCGCCCACCGCGGCCAAGTCGCCTGCCTCCAACTGCGCCAGGATCATGTCGAAAAGGCGGATCGCCTCCTGGCGTCCTTGCCATTCGGCCTCGGCGCGCAGCAGGTACTTCTCGGTCACCATCTCCAGGATCGGCCCCACATCCTGCGCCATGCCGCCATGTACCATGACCAGGCTCTCTTGCAGCCGCCGGCGTGTGGCGGGAGCGACCTCGTCGGGCGTCAAAATGCGGTGGTTGGGCAGCAAGCGCCCGCGGCTGATGCCAAACTCTGGGTCATCCGCGCCCGCCTCCACTCCCTGGATCACCTTGATGCCGGGCCAGACTCCGCCCGAATCCTGCCAGCCGCCGCCGGAGCCGCCCAGCCATTCACCCAGGATGGCGCGCGCCGCCACGATGCGCCGCTCGTCCTCGGCCAGCGCGCCGGTCAGGCTGCGGGTCTGCCCCGTGGCGCGCATACAGACCGCGATCAGCGAGGCGAGCAAGTTGGTCGAAACCGCCAGCCGCGACCCCTTGGGAATGCCGTTGACCTGGCTCACCAACTCGATGCCGTGCCCCGGCCCGATCAGGCGCGCCAGCAGGTCGGCGAGCGGCTGTTCCGCGCCTTCCATCCCTGGCGGCACGATCCCGGCGGCGATGACCGCGGCCTTGAGCAGCCCCAGATAATCCTTGGCAAAGTCAAAGACCTCGGCCAGGGTGGCGATCTCGGCGCTGGCACCCAAGTCCACGCTCACCAGACGCAGGAGCGGCTGGTCGATCACGCGGAAATAGGTCTCGATGGGCGGCTGCGGGCCGG
The DNA here is from genome assembly GCA_003577365.1 of Chloroflexota bacterium. Classification (GTDB taxonomy): domain Bacteria; phylum Chloroflexota; class Anaerolineae; order Caldilineales; family Caldilineaceae; genus QEUY01. The sequence goes on from QEUY01000796.1 coordinate 1,751, forward strand.
CGTTGCCGCTGCCGTGGACGCTCAGGTCCACCGAGATGTTGAGCACGCGCGCGCCTTCGGGGAAATCCATGCCCAGAAAGAAAATGTCGCTCCAGCCGCTGTGGCTCAGGTCCAGGCGGACGGGCGTCGCTTCATGCAAAATGGGGAACAGCCCCTGCTGCCGCGCCTCCGGCGCATATAGCTCCGGACGCACACGCAGCGGATGGTCGGCGGGGTGGCCGGTACGAAACATCCATTGGTTGCCGCGCACCGAGCGCACACTGCGCCGCACCTGGTCGGCCAAAGTCTGGAAGGCCAGGGCGTGATAGGCCGCGGCCAGGGCGCTCGCCAGCGCATCGGTCGGGCCGCGCTTGGGGTCCTGCGCCGCTAAGAAGAGGTCGATCGCCTCTTCAAAACGGCGTCTGAGCAGGTTGGTGTAGCCCTCGAAAGGGATATAGCCCGGCCCTGGTTGAGCCAGGACGCGCGGCAGGTGAAAACGGTAGATGGCATAGAGAAAAAAGAGGGCGCGCACCCGTTCATACAGGTTATCGTTCTGGCGGCGGAAACGCTCAAGCGCGGCGCATTCGGCCAAAAGCTGGCGCGCCGTGGCGCTGCGGCAGAAGGCGTCCAGCGACCGGTTGCGGACAGCAGGGTCGGCGGCGGTGATGATCCGG
>QEUY01000797.1 GCA_003577365.1 Chloroflexota bacterium
GCCAAGCTCGACGCCATCGGCGAGATCTGGCACTAGAAAGGGAGAGAACTCATGGGCGTCTATAGCGACCGGTTGGCGCGCGAGGTGCGGCTAGAGCGGATGCGCCCCGACCAGATCGACGCGGCCCGCCGTGAGCGCGCTGCCATCTATCTGCCCTTCGGCGCGCTCGAATGGCACGGCTATCACAACCCGGTCGGGCTGGACTGTCTCAAAGCGCACGAACAACTGGTGGGGTTGGCGCAGCGTGTTGGGGGGGTGGTCTATCCGCCGGTCTATTTCGGCGCGGGCGGCGGCCATACCCACTGGCCCCATTCCTACATGGTCAGCGCCGACGCCATGGTTGCCATCGTCACCCAACTGCTGCACGGCTTTGAGCGGGACGGCTACACCCACGCCATCTTGCTCTCCGGCCACTATCCCAACCGCAGCCAATATCTGGATGCCGCCATCGCCGCCTACCAAGGTGCGGGCGGCACGATGCGCGTCTTGGCGCTGCTCGAAAGCCAGGTCGAAGGCATCGCCGGCGACCACGCCGCCCAATATGAGACCTCGGCCATGCTCTACCTCGACCCATCCACCGTGGACATGGCCCAACTAGAGCGGCCCCCGCGCGACGACTTCGGCCCGCCCGACCAGGTGATCAACTATATGGGCGACGAATACGCCGGCCATCCCTGCTACGGGCTGCTGGGCATCGACCCACGGCCCCATGCCTCGGCTGCGGTCGGGCGCGCTGCCAGCGAACGGCTCATCGACTACCTGGCCGCCTGGCTCGATGCCGCCTAACTATCCGCATCGACTTCGCTACACGAGACCAACAATCGCCAACCATATCTCAACCATATCTGAGGAGACCACCGTGAAGATCGCCAAGATCGAACAGTTTTTCCCGCTGCCGCGCGTGCGGCTGGTCAAGATCACCACCGACGACGGCATCACCGGCTGGGGCGAGACCACGCTCGAAGGCAAACCCAAGAGCGTCCATGCCGCCGTCGAGGAACTCGCCGGCTATCTGATCGGCAAAGACCCGCTGCGCATCGAACACCACTGGCAGCATATCTACCGCTCCGCCTTTTTCCGCGGCGGCAACGTCCTCATGACCGCGCTCTCCGGCATCGACCAAGCCCTGTGGGACATCGCCGGCAAGACGCATGGCGTCCCCGTCTACCAACTGCTCGGCGGCGCGGTGCGCGACCGCATCCGCGTCTATGCCCATTGGGGCATCGGCAGCCTCGACGACGAAGGCAAAGACAAGGCACGTCAACGGCTGGAATGGCTGCGGCAAAAGGGCGGCTACACCGCCTTCAAAGCCGGGCCGGGCGGCAAATGGCGCGGCCATGAGCCGCCCGCCGTGATCGACGAGTTTGTCCAGCGCGCCTATCTCATGCGCGAATGGGTCGGGCCGGAGGTCGAGCTCGCCTTCGACTTCCACGGCAAGATGACCCCGGCGCTCGCCATCGAGATCTGCCACGAGATCAAAGGCATGCGCCCCCTATTTGTCGAAGAACCCGTGCCCCAAGAAAACGTGGACGCGCTCAAGCTCGTCTCCGACCATGTGCCCTTCCCCATCGCCACGGGCGAACGGCTCTTGACGCGCTGGGGCTTCCGCGAGGTCTTCGAGAAACACGCCGCCGCCTACATCCAGCCCGACACCTCGCATTGCGGCGGCATCACCGAACTCAAAAAGATCGCCAACATGGCCGAGGTCTACTATATGCACGTCCTGCCCCACTGCGCCATCGGGCCGGTGGCTTTCACCGCGTCGATGCATGTGGATGCGGTCATCCCCAACTTCCTGGCCCAAGAGCAGATCGACCAAGGGCTGGGCGGGGGTCTGTTCATGCAGGAATGGCCTGTGCGCGACGGGCATATCGAGCTGCCCACCGCGCCCGGCCTGGGCTTCGAGATCGACGAGCAGGCTGTCCAGCGCACGGTCGAATACCGCGAAGAGCTGGGCGGCGAGTTCTACTACCCAACCGACGGCAGCGTGGCCGACTGGTAACTCGCCATGAAGATCACTCACTTCGAAATCCTCAAAGTCCCCCCCAGTTGGGTCTGGATCAAAGTCCACACCGACGAAGGCATCGTCGGCTTGGGCGAACCCTATCTGGAGAACCATCCAGAGCCGGTCATCGCCGAAGTCAAACGCCTGGAGCCGCTGCTGGTCGGCAAAGACCCGACGCGCGTCGAGCAGCTCTGGGCCGAGATGTACAACTCCGGCCTGGGCTACAAAGGCGGCCCGATCAAGATGAGCGCGCTCAGCGGCATTGACATTGCCCTGTGGGACATCGCGGGCAAGGCCGCGGGGCTGCCCATCTACAAGCTGCTCGGCGGCCCCTGCCAAGAGCGCATCCGCATCTATCGCGCCACCGGCGGCGCGCTGCCCCACTTTGTTCAGCCCGG
>QEUY01000798.1 GCA_003577365.1 Chloroflexota bacterium
GGGCGCAGCTTGAAGGCCGCCGATGCGCTGTAGCCGTTGATGTTGACGGGCCGCTGCCAGCCGTCTTCGACCACCCAGCGCCAGTTGCTGCCCAAGGTGCTGACCGTCGGGCCGCCGCTCTGCTTAGGTACGCCCCTGGGCAGCGCCGGGAGCTGTACCATCATGCTCTTTAGATCGCGGCTGCGGCTGATGACCTGCGCCTCATAGAGCGTGAACTGGTTGAAGTCGGTCACATCGGTGTTGGGCGAAAGATAGACCTTGGTCAAGTTGTGCAGGTTTTCACCCACCAAGAGGTGCTCCGTCGGCGGGGTGACATCGCCTGCCGTGTTCAGCACCATGCGCGCCACCGGCGCGGTGGGCGCGATGGTGATCGCACCCGGCGGCTGCATGATATAGAACTGCGTATCGCGATAGGTGCAGGTGTTCCCCGCCGCACAAGAGGGGAAGAAGAGATAGGTATCGCCCACCGTGGTCGGGGCCAAGCCCGTGCCGCTGGTGGTGGCAGTTGGGTAGCGGCAGGCCGTACAGCCGTTGTGCTGCAAGCGCAGCGTCGTGTTGGCGGGCACGCGCACGTCAAAGAAAAACTCGCCGTTGGCGTCGGTGAGGCGCTGATACATGACGGAGTTGATATCGCCGAAGTAGACCGGATGCCCCGCCAGCGGGGGATAGGTCGCGTCCGGCCCGGCATAGATCCTGCCCTGGATGACTGCCTGCGGCAGTTGGGCGCTGCCCTCGCCATAGCTCACCTGGCCCCAGGTGACCGGCGCGTTCTCCACTGCCTGCACCGGGCCTACATAATCTTGGGGCGGCGTGCCTAGGCCCACCTGGCCGACGGCCAGCCCGTCCACCTCGGTCCATTCGCCCAGCATGCTCTTGGCAATGCGGATCTCGACGCTCTGGTTGGGGTTGACATCGTCGCCGTTGAGGTCGGAATCAGCATCCCAATCCACGCCGCGCTGCGGGCAGGCAGGGCCAGTGCAGGGGACCCAACTGCCCGCGCCATCGCCCACATACAACGTGGCAGGGACCGGCGAGTCCCAAGGGCCTTTCAAGCCGACGCGGATCTGATAGTCGTCGGGCTGTGCCAGCGCGTCGCCGGAGATGTTTGCGTCCAGCATCAGCGCGATCTCCGAATCGGTCGTCCAGCCGATATCGCTTTCGCGGTTCATGGTGGGCACGCCGACAAAGAGCGCAGTGTCGGTGTAGACCAGCAGGGCGCGCAGGTCGTTGTAGCCGCCGCTGCTGTTGCTCAAGCTGGCGCCGGTCATGGCATAGCGGATCGCCACCTCCTCCGCCCCGGCGTATTCCAGAGCCGGATTGACATCGGCGTCTAGTTTGGGGTTCACCGCGGCGCGCGGCACAACCAGGTCACGCGGCAGGATGCCGAAGACAGCGGCGCTGACCCCGCCGCTGGGCGTCCCGGCCACAGGCTGCAAAGCCTCGTTGCGCCCGCCATCGCCAAAGACGGCTTCCAGCCCTGTGCCGGAGCGCACCTCCTGGTACATATCATCGCGGATCTCAGCCCCGCTGCGCGCTACCGACCAGATACGCACTTCGTCGATGTAGCCGCGGTAATACGCACCGTTGCTTTCGGCGCCGCCAATCGACAGGGCATGGTTGACCAAGCTGCCGGCGGGCAGCGCCCCGCTGCCCGCGGCTTCGCCGTTGAGGTAGAAGGTCGCCGTGCTGCCGTCATAGCTCACGGCGACATGCGACCAGCGATATTTCTTGAGTTCGGCGCTGCTTTCGACGAAGCTGCCGTCGCTGCGGTAAAAGCGCAGTTTGGGGCAGTAGCCAAACCAGTAGGACGCGCCCAAATGATGTTCGACAAAGGTCTGGCAGCCCGCGGGGTCGCTGGGGTTATAATCTTGGGGGTAGACCCAGGCTTCAATCGTAATGGCTGCATTGCGGTTGAAGCGCACGTCGGCAGGGTAGCTAATGCGCCCGGTGAGGTCAAACGCCGTGCTGCGCTGTGGCGGCCCCCCGCTGACGGCTACCGCCGCAGGCTCGGCGGGCGCAGCCTGCGGCAGCGCCGCGGCCTCCACCCCGTGCCAGGCCAAGACATACAGCCAAGCCAACGTACAGACAACCGCTACACGAATCCGTCTCATCGAGGCTCCTCCTCTCGTCCAACAGTGACGCCGGCTCGAATGCCGGCAACGTCAACTTATGCTTGCTCTCCTTGTTCTATGTGAAACCCTGCCTGGCAGGGGTTGTTGGCATTTGCTATTTCCTATTTTCTCTTTTCTCCCCTTTGCGCTCTTTGCGACCCTTGCGGTTATATACCCTCCAGCACACGCAGACACTCGTCGATCTCGTCGAGCGTGTTGTAATGCACCAGGCCCAGGCGCAGCAGCCCGCCGCTCTCCTCCACGCCGAGCGCCTCGCTCAGCCCCAGGGC
>QEUY01000799.1 GCA_003577365.1 Chloroflexota bacterium
AGCATAGACACTCGCTTCTTCCCTACTGCACGCTGACCCGCTGCCCGCCGGCGCTTGAGGCATAGGCTGCATCCACCACGCGCGCCAGGTGGCGCGCGTCTTCCCCCGCTGCAGGCACAGGCCCCTGCCCCTGCACGGCGCGGATAAACTCGCGCACAAATTGCTCGCCGTAGACGCCCAAGTAGGCCGGCGAGCTTACCGGCTCATAGCGGAAATGGCGCTGCGGCGCGCCGTCTGCACCACCGGGTTGGTGCGGTTGCCATAGCAGACGCCCAGCCGGACCCCGGCGGCGCGCCTGCGCCGGCAGCGTGTCGAGGTCGATCGCGAACTCTCCTTAGCTCTTTAATCCGGTCAGCGCAATGCCGCGGATAAAATACTTCTGCGTAAAGAGAAAGGCGACGACGATCGGCAGCACGGCCACGACCGAGATCGCCATCATCAGGTGAAACTGTGTCTCGTATTGGGTGCGGAACCAGCGGATGCCCACCGCCAGCGTCAGCCGGTCGGGCGTGGAGAGAAAGATAAAGGGTTCAAAAAAGTCGTTCCAACTGTCGATAAAGGTAAAGACGGCCACGGTGGCGATCACCGGTTTGCTGAGGGGGACAAGCAGCCGCCACAGGATATCCCACGAGGTGGCGCCGTCGATCTCGGCGGCTTCGTCCAGCTCGCGCGGCAGCGTCATCAGAAACTGGCGGATCAAAAAGACCGAAAAGGCCGTACCAAAAAAGTTCGGCGCGATCAGCGGCCAATAGGTGTCCAGCCAATGCCAGTCGCGGAACATCAAAAAGCGCGGGATGATCGTGACGTGGCCCGGCAGCATCAGGCTGGAGAGTAGCAGCAGAAAGAGCACGCGGCTGCCGGGAAAGCGAAAGCGCGCAAACCCATAGGCGACCAAGACGCTGCTGACCGTGCGCGCCAGCACAGTGATCACGGTGATCAGCGTGGAGTTGGTGACCCAGGCCCAGACCGGGCCGATGTCAAAGATCTGCACATAGTTGCCCCAGACGACGGGGGCGGGGATCCACTGCGGCGGGTCGAGGTAGATATTTTCCGGCGCCTTGAGCGAGGTGCTCACCATCCAGAAAAAGGGGAAGGCATAGATCAGGCTGCCCACGACAAGCAGCGCCAGCACCAGCCGGCGCAGCCACGGCGGGCGGGCGCGCTCGCTCTCCTCCTCCGCCCCCACGCGCCCTACACGGCCTGCCCCGCGCAGGCTGCGGCGCACGGGCCGCAGCACCGTCTCTTGGGGTCGCTCAGAATTCACCCTCATCAGCGCTGCTCCCCTTCATAGTAGACCCAGCGCGAGGCAAGCCGGAACTGTACGGCCGTAAAGGCCATGATGATCACAAACAGCACCCAGCCGATGGCCGACGCATAGCCCATGCGGAAATAGCGGAAGGCATTGTAATAGAGATGGAGCAGCACAAAGGTGGTGGCATAGCCGGGGCCGCCCTCGGTCGCCACCAAGGCCGCGGTAAAGACCTGGAAGCTGCCGATGATGCCCAAGATCAAGGTAAGAAAGATCGAGGGGGTCATCATGGGGATGGTGACAAAACGCACGCGCTGCCAACTGTTGGCTCCGTCGATCTCGGCGGCATCGTAGAGCTGCTGCGGCACCCCCTGCAGCCCGGCCAGATAGATCAGCATGTTGCCGCCGATATTCCACAAGCTCATCAGGATCAGCCCCGGCAGCGCCCAGGTCGTCGAGCCAAACCAGTTGGGGCCGGGGATGCCAAACACGGCCAAGAGGCGGTTGAACAGCCCGGTGGGATGCAGGATCCAGACCCACAGCACCACGGTGGCCACGCCGCTCGTCACCGAGGGCAGATAGAAGAGCGTGCGAAACAGCGGCATAAAGCGCACGCGCTCGTTGAGCAGCAAGGCGATCATAAACGCCAGCGCCATTGTCCCTGGCACATGTACCAAGGTATAGACCAGCGTGTTGCGGATGCTGATCAGAAACGGCTCGTCGTCGGTGAACATGCGCACATAGTTGGCGACGCCGATAAAGCGCGGCGTGCCGATGCCCTTCCAGTCCATAAAGCTGAGCTGGATCGACCAGAAGAAGGGATAGGCGGTGAAGATCGCAAACCCGATCAACCAAGGGGAGATGTAGAGCAGCCCCAGCCACTCGCGCCGCCGCACTCGGGGCAGACGCCAGCGGGCGGAGGGCGCAAGCCCTTGTGTAGCCATCGGCAAGCCTCCTGCCGCGCACTGTGCCGCACGTACTGTGCTGTACGTACTGTGCTGTACGTACTGTGCTGTACGTACTGTGCCTTGCTCGAGAGGGGAGGCGGGGCGGTGCGCGGCCTTGCCCGCCCCCATGGGCCGCGGCGGCCTAGGCCTGGATGCTGGCCAGCACCTTGTCGCCTTCGGTCACCATCGCCTCGATGGTGGCG
>QEUY01000800.1 GCA_003577365.1 Chloroflexota bacterium
GCGGTTGGAGACCACCAGCACCACCTGCGCGTCCAGATAGCGCGCCTGGATCGCATCGAGGATGGCCTGAAGGTTGCTGCCGCTGCCGGAGATCAACACTGCAAGACGTGCAGTCATAAGAGCAAAATCCTTGATTCAATCCATAGCGGCGGTCTCATTGCTGCGTCTCATCCACTGTAGGGACAGGCCCCCGTGCCTGTCTGTGTGTGTCTGTCCGTGTGTTGCGGGCCGCCACAGGGGGCGGCCCCTACGACAATGCGTATCGATAGGGACAGGCCCCCGTGCCTGTCCGGGTGTAGGCGGCGGGCGGCATGACACACGGGCCGCCACGGGGGCGACCCCTCCTTGCGAGATCAAGCACCCTTACCGCCGCTCCATGCATGAGCATCGGCCTGTAGGTGTGGTTTTCTAATCGCGCCTACGGCTAGCGCAGGATCACCGCGGGGCCGCCGTCGCGCGCCGCCAACCGGCCCACGGGCAGCGCGCCGGGGGTCATCGCCATCACCGCGTCCGCCGCCGCCGCAGGCACGACCAGCACCATGCCGATCCCCATGTTGAACACCCGGAACGCCTCAGCCTGCGCGATCTGCCCCCAGGCCAGCAGTTCGCCGAACAGCGGCGGCACAGCCCAAGCGGCGGTGTCGATCTGCGCCGCCAGCCCCGCGGGCAGAATGCGCGGGATGTTCTCGATAAACCCGCCGCCGGTCAGGTGCGCCAGCCCATGCAGCGGCAGACCCGCCGCCTGCAGCCGGTCGATCTCGGCCACATAGCAGCGGTGCGGGGCCAGCAGCGCATCGGCCAGCGTCTGCCCATCGGCCAGGCGCGCGCCCAGGTCGCGGCCCGCGATGATACGGCGGATCAGCGAATAGCCGTTGGTGTGCGGCCCGCTGCTGGGCAGCCCGATCAGCACATCGTCCGGCTGCATCGCCTCTGGCCGCGGCAAGAGCGCGTCGCGGCTCACCAGCCCCACCACCGTCCCCACCAGGTCAAACGCCCCCTCGGCATAGACGCCCGGCATCTCGGCGGTTTCGCCGCCCAACAGGGCGCAGCCCACCGCCCGGCACGCCTCGGCGATCCCGGTCACCACCTCCGCCACCGTGTCGGGCGCAAGCTTGCTCGCCGCCACATAGTCCAGAAAGAAGAGCGGGCGCGCGTTCTGCACCAAAATATCGTTGACGCAGTGGTTGACAATATCATGGCCGATCGAACGCCAGCGCCCCAACTGTGCCGCCAGCTTCACCTTGGTGCCCACGCCGTCGGTGGAGGCCACCAGGACCGGGCGCTCCGGCAGGTCGGTCAGGGCATAGAGTCCCCCAAAGCTGCCCACATCGGCCAACACATTGGCGGTGAAGGTGGCGCGGATGGCCGGTTTCATCTGCTCGACGGCGCGGTTGCCTGCGTCGATATCGACCCCGGCAGCCTTATAGGCATCTTGGACGGGCATCGCTTGTTCTCCAGTCAATCTCCCACGGCCTTCGCCTGCACAGGCGCGGCGCGGCGGTGCAGTGTCTCCGGCACAAAGATCGTAAAGATGGCCGCCGAAGCCAGCCCCACGCCTGCCATGACCAGCGTCGCCGAGGAAAGCCCCACCAGATCGGCCACGCCGCCCACCACCATCGGCGCGCCTGTGCTGCCCGCGTCGCCGATCAGCCGCCACACGCCCAGGAACTCGCCGATCGACCCCTTGGGGGCCAAGTCCGACCCCAACGTCAACATCGTGCCCGATCCCAAGCCGTTGCCAAACCCGATCACCAGCGTGGCGGCCAGCAGCCCGCCAAAGGTCGAGGCCAGCGCCACCAGCGCCATGCCGATCCCCTGCAGCGCAAAGCTCGGCACCGTGGCATACTTGCGCCCGTAGCGGTCCATGATCAACCCCGCCGGATAGAACATCGCCATATCGATTGCCGCGGCCAGGGTGATGATCCAGCCGATAGCGGGCAGGTCCAGCCCCACCACATCGGCGGCATAGAGCGGGATCAGCGAATTGCGCCCGCTGCGGATCATCTGGGCAAAGAGTTGGCCCAGCCCGGCGGTGCTCAGGATCTGGAAGTGGGCGCGCACGACCTGGGCCAGGTGCAGCGAGTGGCCGCGCAGCCCGCCGCGGTGCGGCATCGGCTCGTGCGCGTCGTTGACGCCACCAGCGCAAAGACGACAAACGGCGCGCGCAGCCCATAGGCCGCGCCCAACGCTGCGCCCACAGCCGGGCCAGCAAACGACCCGATCCGGTTGAGACCGCCGAAGGTCGCCGTGGCCCGCCCGCGCTGTTGCAGGGTGATGTTGCTCGTCATATAGGCATGGCGCGAGATATTCCACATCGCATTGCCCATGCCCGCCACCAGCCCAAAAAGGATCAGCATCGGCACCGAACGCGCCAGGCCGACCCCCAGCATCGCCAGCCCCAGGATACCGACCCCAGTCACCATCAACCAGCGGTGGCCGATGCGCCCCAAGAGGATGCCCGCCGGGACGTCGCCGATCAGGTTGCCCACCCCTTGCGCGGCCAACACGACCCCGATCAGCGCGTACGAGATCTCAAATGAACTCGCATAGAGCGGCATGATCGGCGACAACATGCCGGTCGCAAACGACAGAATCAGCGTCGGCACATAGAGCGAAAACAAGAGCGGATTGCGCTTCACCTTGGCAGAACCCCTTCTAGCAGGCGATCACGGTTCACACGCGGCTCGACTGTAACGTGTGCAGCGCCAGCAGTACATAGTCTAATGGCTCAGCGCCGGTTTGCGCCATTTGGCGGGCGCATTCTGCCAAGATCAGCGCGCCCGCCTCGTCCAGCCGTTCACGCGGCATCTCTTGCAGGCTGCGAGCCAGCAGCCGGCAGCCCTGCGCCAGATCGCCGCGCGCCAGCCGTTCCTCACACTCGGTTAGGGTTCGCTCCAGGTCAGCGCCGGACGCGCCCCTCTCCTGCCGTTTGCGCATGGCGGCCACCGCTTGCGACAGCGCCGTCCCCGGATCGGCGCGCACCTGGCGCAATAACTGGATAAAGGGATGTTCTTCGCCCACGATGCGCGCCAGGCTCAGCGCCAGTTCCAGCCGCGCCCCGCGGTTCTCGGTCACGGCCAGCAGCGCCAAGAGCGGCCCCACCGCCTCTTCGGCGCGCAGGTTGCCCAGCGCCGAGGCATAGGCCATCTGCAAGCCCTTGTCGGTCTCGACATCCAGCCGCGCCAGCAGCTCCGGGATCATCTCACGGTCGCAGCGGGTCCAGGGCGCGTTCATCGCCCATGCGCCCCAACGCCCAGGCCGCGACCACGGTCAGCGCCAGCTCGCTGCCTTCCAAGATCGTAACCAACGCCTCGATCAGCCGCGGGTCGGGCGGCATGCGCGAGATGGCGATGATCGCCTCAAAACGCACGTTAAAGCGCGGGTCTTCCAACGCTTCCAGCAGCTCGTCCACCGTGAGCGGGCTTTTGGCCTGGCCCAGCCGCTCGGTCATCAAAACTGCGCTGTGCTCGTCGCGCGCCAGGTGATAGCGGATCATCGAACTCATCGCCAAAAACGGGTTGCCACGCAGGAAGATGCCGGCGAACTCGCCCATGCCCACGGCTTTGTCTTCACGCACCTGGCGCAAGAGATAGAAGCTCACAAACGGCAGCACAATGCTGGCTAAAAACAACGGCAAGAAGGGGTCGATGCGGAAAAAGCCGATCTGCCCCGACAACCCCTGCGTCATCTCCAGCAGCGTACCGCCGCTCAACTGGCTGATGCCGCCCACGATGCCGGTCCAGGCATAGTAGACCGCCATGTAGTCGGTGCGTTTCTGCGGCGGCACCACGCTCACATAGAGCAGCCGGCCCGACCCGATGCCCCAGCCCATATCCGCCACCCCCTGCAGCAAGGCGATGCCCAACGCCACGCCCAAGCTCAGGGCCGATTGGCGCGGCATCAGCATCCAGCAGACCGGCAGCAGGGCGCGCAGCGACAGCCCGTAGAGCGTCACCGGGATCGAGCCATAGCGGTCCGCCGCCCAGCCCCACGCATAGCTGGAGACCAGACTCCCCACCAGCGACCCGGTCTGCAGCCAGACGACCGCGCTGTCGTTCAGCCCCACTTCGTCACGCATAAAGAGCGGCAGAAACGAGCCGAGCGGCACCGTGACCAGCGTGATCAGCCCCACCCCCACCAGATAGCGCACAAAGTCCCCATCGCGCGCCGCCGTCCGCAGATCGCGGCCCGGCGCATCGCGACCGCTGCCTACCCGCTGCGGCGCGCCGCCGGGGATCAAGGAGGCCAGCCCGACCGAGATCCAGCCGAAGACCACGCCCACGGCGATCAGCAGCATAAAGCCGGTCAGCTCCTGGGTGCGCGCCAGCACCAGCCCGCCCACGCTCACCGCGATAAAACCGGTGATGGTCGTGAACATGTTGCTGGTGGCGGTGTATTTGCCGCGCACGCTGTTGGGCACATACTCCTGCGCCCAGGGGAAGCTGGCCGTCACGCCGATGGCGCGCAGCATCGAAAAGACGGCCGTCACCACTGCCACGAAGGTCAGCGCCGCCTCTGGCCCAAAGCGGTGCATGACTGTGGGGGTGATCAACAGCCCGGCGGCGATCAAGGCGCGGACGCCAAAGAAGAGCAGATAGGTACGCTTATAGCCAAAGCGCGCCACCGCCGGCGCGACAAAGAGCGCGATCAGCCCGAAGAAGGGCAGCAGCGAGAGCAAGAACCCCATCTGGCTCTTGCTCAGCCCCAGCGCGCTCAGAAAGAGCACAAAGATCGAGCCGAAAAAGGTATATTGGACAAAGACGGTGTTGGCCGCGTTGGAGGCAATGCTCCAGGGCAGGCCGCGCAGCTTCTCGACGGTCGTCGGTTCGCCTGTATACACCGGCTTGGCGAGCGTCATGGCGCGGCGACCTCCAGCACGTGCAGCGCCAAGAGCAGATACTCCGGATGGTCAATGCCGGAACGCTGCAACCCGGCCAGACAGGCGTGGAGGATGGTCGCACCCGGCTGGCGGAAGGTATCGGGCGGCAAGAGTTCCAGTGCGACAGAAAGCGCCGCGATGCCCTGTTCAACTTGGCCGCGCGCAAAGGCGTCGCTGGCCGCGGTCAGTTCTTCACTCGCCGTCCCGCGCAAGGTCTTGTTGCGCTCCACGCGGCGGCGCAGCGCGTCGATGGCCTGGGCCGTCGCCGTGTCCAGGTCGGCGCGGCTCTTGCGCAGCAGGTTGACAAAGACATGCTCGCTGCCCACGATGCGCGCCAGGCTCAGCGCCAGTTCCATGCGTGCGCCGGGGTTCTGGGTAGCATCGAGCAGCGCCAAGAGCGGCCCCACCGCCTCTTCGGCGTGCAGGTTGCCCAGCGCCGAGGCATAGGCCATCTGCAGGCCCTTGTCGGTCTCGACATCCAGCCGCGCCAGCAGCTCCGGGATCATCTCACGGTCATGCAGCGCACCCAAGGCGCGTGCGCTCTGGGCGCGGATCGA
>QEUY01000801.1 GCA_003577365.1 Chloroflexota bacterium
TTCGGCTTGAACACCTCGCTCAGCCGATCCACCCGCGCGTCCGGCACGTTGACGATCGCCGTATGAACTTCAAGCTGGCCGGACGAAAACGGCTCGGTCGGGTAGGTGCTCCCGGTCAGCGCGTTGAATATAGTCGTTTTGCCGCTGTTGGGCAGGCCGATGATCCCCAGGCGCATCCGTGTTCTTCACCGTCTAACTACTGGTCCAGCGAGGGAAGCCCGCCGGAGAGTCCGCGCAAGCAAGCGCGGCTCAGTATAGCGCCCGCCGGGGCTTTACGCGAGGGTCAGCCGGGCGCCGGCAGGGCAAACGCATCAAAATGAGGGATGGGGAATAATGGGGAGCCTCAAGGGCAACCAGGAGGCTCGGATGGCAGACGAAGAGCCGATCAGTCTGATCATTTCGTTTCAGAACCTACCGGACCCGCGTGTAGAGGGGCGCTGCGACCACAAGCTGCTTGACATCATTGTGATCGCGGTGTGTGCCGTGCTTGCGGGGGCAGAGACGTGGGTGGAAGTGGAGCAGTTTGGGAAGGCGCGGCAGGTGTGGCTGGCGAGGTTGCTCGAACTATGGGACAGATACTCCACGGGAGCGCCACCACGACTGAGGCAGTCCACCGCGCAATCCAGAATAATCAAGCGAGCATAAGAGTGCTGGCGAAGCGATACGGTATCAATCCCAAGACCGTCGCCAAATGGAAGAAACGCGCGACTGTTCAGGACGAGCCAATGGACCCCAAACAGCGCCTCTCCACGGGGCTGAGCGCCGAGGACGAAATGTTGATTGTCGCCTTTCGCAAGCCCACCTTACTCTCGCTGGATGACTGCCTCTATGCGTTGCAGCGCACTATCCCCCATCTGACACGCTCAAGTCAACACCGCTGTCCGCAGCGGCACGGAATCAGTCGCTTGTCCGAGATATGCAATAAACCGGCCAAGCAGCGTTTCAAATCCTATCCCCTGGGCTATTTCCACCTCGACTGGCGCAAGCTGATCACTTTCCGCGACTTTCTGGCCGCAACGACGAACTGATCGGCTTGCGATATGTTTGGGATGTGACGGGCTGACACACATCCGCCCCGAATAGCGCTGCCTTCAGCTCAGGCTGATAGCGTCTAATCTGCTCGACTGGTCAGTAGGCCCGCGCTGAATCGAAGAGCGCAACAATGTTTTCAGGGGGGACATCCGGCTGGATGTTGTGGACAGCCCCCAGCACGTATCCCCCGCCTGGGCCTAGATCGCGAATTCGCCGCTGCACTTCCGCGCGCACATCGTCGGGCGTGCCATAGGGAAGCACGCGCACGTTGTCAATGGCGCCCCAGAAACCGATATCCCGCCCGAACTCCCGCTTCAGGCGAGCGGTGTCGTCCATACCGGCGGCGCTGACCTGAACCGGGTTAATGAAGTCAATCCCGATTTCAATGAAGTCAGGAAGCAGTTTGGGCAATGAGCCGTCAGAGTGGAACAGCACTTTCGCATCCGACCGCGAATGGACCATGTCAAAGAAGCGGCGGTGCCGGGGCTTGATGAACTTCCGATAGCTGTCCGGCGAGACCATCGGACCGCGCTGGTCGGCAACGTCATCCGAGCAGCTGATGACATCGACAATATCGCCAACAGCCGCAATCGCGCTTTCGGCAACCGCCATCCGCCGCTCCAAGACGGCGTCCATGATGGCGGTCAGAACTCCGGGGTTCAGATGGAAATCGGTATACCAGTCCTCGTATCCACGCAGCCACTGGCCGTAATGTACGCAAATGTCCTGAAGATGCAGGACGATCCCATACTCCGTGCGCTCGTGCAGCCACAGCGCACGGTCGCGGAGTCCGCGCGTGTATCCGGCGTCTCCTGCAACATCCGGCCAGGGATAACGCACAACATCATGGAGGCTGATTTCACCAGCAAGCGGGAACCTCACAGGGTCAAAATAGAGCGAGGTGGGGGGGCGCTTCCAGACCACGCCCCACGGGTCCTGAAAGGCGTTATCCGGCAGCTCAATATCGGCCCAGTTATCCGGCGGACCTAAAAACACGCCTCGAACGTCAACGCCAAGCCTCTCCAGGACACGCTCATCGATCGCCGCGACGCCGAGCACGCGGGAATTCCCGGTTGTGCCAAGCGGCTGCGTCTCAAGCGCCAGGCCGAGAGACTCCACCAGCCGCCGGTAAGCGGGCATGGTGATGCCGGAGTTCCGGGTCGCGCCGAGGTCCATCGGCACACGATCAGGCTCCTGGTGGTTCAGCGCCCTTTGTAAGCGTTCGCGAGGGTTCATCCCAAATCCTATTGAGGTGCAGAACGAAATCAGCCTTTGACAGCGCCCATGGTCAATCCGCTGACAATATAGCGCTGGGCGAGGAGCGCAAGGAGCATTGGAATTCCGGTGATCACGGTCGCGGC
>QEUY01000802.1 GCA_003577365.1 Chloroflexota bacterium
AGGGTCCACGTCGCGCACTTCGCCCATCAACACATGCACATTCTGCCGCCCGCGCAAGATGCCGCGCAGCGGCGCGGCGATGTTGCCGGGCGACAGCCCTGCCATCGCGACTTGATACAGCAGGGGCTGAAAGAGATGATAGTTGCGCCGGTCGAGCAGCGTCACACGCACAGGCAGCTTGGCCAACGTCTTGGCCGCATTCAGCCCGGCAAACCCGCCCCCCACAATGACCACATGGGGACGGTCATCCTTTTTGATCTGCACCTGCATCGTCTTTCACCTCTCCCGATCTGTGTTTCTCCTGATTTGTGCTTCTCCTATAGGCCCCCTCACGCCAAACGTGTCTAACCTACACTACGTTCAGCCGCCACGATTAGTTCCAAAATTCACAAGAAAGACCGGCGTTGGCGAACGCCGGTCACTTGTGCAGTGTGCGATCAGTTGCCTATGTGCAGGGGGACGATCAGCTCACGTCGCCCTGCCCCTGCCAAAAACGTTCGACCTGCTGCGCCAACTGGGGATAGTCCGCCAGGGTGGGGCTTTGTGCAAAGAGGCGTTGGGCCGCCTCGCGCGCCGCGGCCAGCGTGGTCATGTCGCTCAACTGCGCCACGCGCAATTCCGGCAGACCGCTCTGCCGCGTGCCCAGGAAATCGCCCGGCCCACGCAGTTCCAAATCCTTTTCCGCCAGCACAAAGCCGCTGGTCGTCGACTCCAAAATACGCAGCCGCTCCTCGGCCTCAGCGCCGGTCGCCCTGCTCACCAAAGCGCAGTAGCTCTTGTGCTCGCCGCGACCCACGCGCCCGCGCAGTTGGTGAAGCTGCGCCAGCCCAAAACGCTCGGCATCTTCGATGATCATCAGCGACGCGTTGGGCACGTCGATCCCGACCTCGATCACGCTGGTGCTCACCAGCACATCAAAATCACGCTCGGCAAAGCCGCGCATGATCTGGTCTTTCTCCTGCCCGCTCATGCGCCCGTGCAACAGCCCCAGGCGCAGATCGGGGAAGACCTCCTTGGACAGCCGCTCCCACGCATCGACCGCGGCCCCCGCTTCCAGCTTGTCGCTCTCCTCCACCAGCGGGTAGACCACAAACGCCTGGCGGCCCTCTTGCACCTCGCGACGCAAGAAGCTGTAGAGCCGCTCGCGCTCACGCGGGCGGAACCATTTGGTCCTGACCGGCGTGCGACCCGGCGGCATCTCGTCGATCACACTCACATCCAGGTCGCCATAGATCGTCAGCGCCAGGCTGCGCGGGATCGGCGTGGCGCTCATCACCAGCAGATGGGGCTGTTCACCCTTGCTGCGCAGCGCGCCGCGCTGTTCCACGCCAAAGCGGTGCTGTTCGTCCACCACCACAAAGGCCAGATTGTTGAACTCGACGGCCTCCTGGATCAGCGCGGTCGTTCCCACCACAATGTCGATCTCGCCGCTGCTCAACCCGTCCAAGATGGCGGCCCGCGCCGCGCCGGTCACGCGCCCGGTCAACAGCGCCAGTTGCAGCGGGGTTCCATCGGGCCGGGTCTGTCCGGCCAACAGCCACTCCAGGCTGCGGTGGTGCTGTTCGGCTAGAATCTGCGTAGGCGCAAGCATGGCCGACTGTGCGCCGTTGGCCGCCGCCACAACCATCCCGGCCGCGGCCAGCGCCGTCTTGCCGCTGCCCACATCGCCCTGCACCAAGCGCGTCATGGGCACGCCGCGCGCCATATCGCGCAGGATCTCGTCCAGCACCCGTTCCTGTGCGCCGGTCAAGACAAAGGGCAGCGCGCCGCGAAAGCGATCGAGCAGCGCCGCATCGCTCGCCAAAGGCAGCGCCGACGCCGCCTGCAGCGCCTGCCGCCGCTGCAACACCCCCAGCTGGATATAGAGGAACTCGTCAAACGCCAGCCGGCGCAGCCCGGCCTGCAGTTGCTCGGACGAATCGGGGAAGTGAACCTGGCGCAGCGCCTGGGCCAGACTGGGCAGCCCCACTTCGCGCAGCAGGCCGGTGGGCAGCGGGTCGGGCAGCAGCGGCGCGTACTCGTCCAGCGCCGTCTTAACCAGCAGGCGCACCTTTTTATTCGAGATGCCTTCGGTCAGCGGATAGACCGGGGCCAAACGCCCCGTCGCCACCATCTCCTCGTCCACATCTTCAAAGACCGGGTTCTCCAGCGTCTTGTGGCCCAGATACAGCCCCACCTTGCCGCTGAAGCGCATGGTGCTGCCGATCTTCAACTGGTTGCGCACATATTTGTTCCACCAGGTGGCGTGCAGCGTACCGGTGCTGTCGCCCAAAATTCCCTGGATCATCACGCGCGTGGCGCTCAGCTTGCGCTCCTTGACCTCCCACAAATTGGCGATCACCGTCACTTGGTCGCCGGGCTGCATTTGGGCAATCGTCATCAGACG
>QEUY01000803.1 GCA_003577365.1 Chloroflexota bacterium
GTCCTCACCCAGAGCCGCACCAGCCTCGGCCCTTCCGATATGCGCCCCGTGATCCAAGAAAGCGCCGACCTGGCCCACGACCTGCAGCAGGCCGTGCAGGGCGAGGTGCGCTTCGACGGCATCACGCGTATGCTCTACAGCACCGACGCCAGCCTCTATCAGATCCAACCCATTGGGGTCGTGATCCCCAAACGGGTGGAGGATGTGCAGGCCGCGGTCGAGATCGCAGCGCGGCGCAAAGTGCCGATCTTGCCGCGCGGCGGCGGCAGCTCGCTGGCCGGGCAGGCGGTGGGCGCGGCCCTGGTGATCGACTTCAGCAAGTACATGGGCGAGGTCGTTGCCATCCACCCGGAAGAGCGGCTCGTCACCGTCCAGCCGGGCATGCTGGTCACGCCGCTCAACAAGGTTCTGGCGCAGCACGGCCTGATGCTTGGCCCCGACCCGGCCAGCGCCGACCGCGCCACCGTGGGCGGCAGCGTGGGCAACAACGCCACCGGCAGCCACAGCATCCTCTACGGCATGATGGCCGACCATGTGCGCGCCGTGCAGGCGATCTTGGCCGACGGCAGCCACACCGCCTTTGGGCCGGTGGACCCGGCAGACCTCGCCGCCAAGGGCCGCGGCGACAGCCTTGAGTCACGCATCTATGCCCAACTGCCGGCGCTGATCCAGGAGAACATGGCGGAGATCCTGGCACGCTGGCCCAAACATTGGCGGCGCGCCTCGGGCTACAACCTCGACCGGCTGGCCGCGGCGCTCCTGCCGCCCGGCGAACGCGCCCGGCTCAGTTTCGACAGCCGCTTCCGCCCTCCCATCTGCGACCCCACGCGCATCGACCGCTTCAACCTGGCGCAGCTCCTCACCGGCAGCGAGGGCACGTTGGGCGTGATGACCGAGGTCACGCTCAACCTGGCGCCGCGCCCGGTGCGGACCGGTTTAGCCGTGGTGCATTTCGACGACGTGGTCGAAGCCTGCGCTGCCATCCCCGATATCCTGGAGACCGAGCCGAGCGCGTCCGAACTGCTCGACAAACAGTTGATGGACCTGGCGCGCGCCCAGCCTGAATGGGCCAAGAAGCTGCATTTTGTGGTGGGCGACCCGGCGGCTGTGCTGCTCACCGAATACTATGGCGCGAGCGAAGCCGAACTGGAGGCCAAGCTGACCGGCCTGGAGCGGCATCTGGCAGGCCGCGGCTACCGCGGCACGGTCGTGCGGCTGCTCAACCCCGGCCAGATCAACGATGTCTGGACGGTGCGCAAGGCCGGGCTGAACCTGCTGATGAGCCGGCGCAGCGACTACAAGCCCGTGCCGGGCATCGAGGATGTGAGCGTGCCGCCCGAGCGGCTGGCCGAATATCTGGGCCAAATCCTGAGCTTCTGCCGCGCCCAAGGCGACATCCCCGACGTGGCCGTCTATGCCCATGCTTCGGCGGGCTGCCTGCATGTGCGCCCGCTGATCAACACCAAGACGGCGCGCGGGCTGGAGCTGCTACAACACCTGGGCGACTATGCCTGTGACCTGGCCGTGAGCTTTGGCGGCGCGATGAGCGGCGAACACGGCGACGGGCTGGCGCGCAGCATCCACAACGAAAAGCTCTTTGGCCCCGCGCTCTACGCCGCGCTCCGGGCGGTCAAAGGTGCGTTTGACCCCGACAACTTGCTCAACCCCGGCAAGATCGTCGACGCGCCCTCGCCTACCGAAAACCTGCGCTTCGGCCCCACCTATCAGACCATCGAGCTGCACACGGTCTTTGATTGGGGCGCGGACGGCGGCTATGCGCCGGCGATTGAGATGTGCAACGGCGCGGGCGTCTGCCGCAAGCTGGGCGCGGGCAGCATGTGCCCCAGCTACATGGCGACGCGCGACGAGCACGACACCACGCGCGCCCGCGCCAATGCGCTGCGCAACGCCCTGGCGGGCCGCATCCCGCCCGAAGAACTCTTCTCCGAGGAACTGGCCGATGTGCTCGACCTCTGTCTGGGCTGCAAGGCCTGCAAGAGCGAGTGCCCCTCCTCGGTGGACATGGCGAAGATCAAATCCGAATATCTCGTCCACTACTATCGCCACAACGGGCTGCCCCTCTTTAACCGGCTGATGGGGCTGTTGCCCACGATCAACGAGCTGCTGTACAAGCTGGCGCCGGGGCTGACGCCGTTGGTCAACTGGGGGTTGAAGACGCCGGCGGCCAAAGCGATCTTTGCGCGGGTGGGCGTCCACCCGGCGCGCGATTTCCCGGCCTATGCGTCGCAGACCTTTGCCGGCTGGTTCCACCAGCGGGCGCGCGGGCGCGCCGCCGTGCCCACCGGGCGCGCCACCCCCAACGGCCCTGTGGTGATCTTCCACGACACCTGGGTCAACTACAACGAGACGGGCATCGGCGAGGC
>QEUY01000804.1 GCA_003577365.1 Chloroflexota bacterium
AACAGAGGGCGGTTATGGCGATGCTTCCATCTGGCTCGACCAGATCCCGTGGTCACAGCCTGCTGCGCTCGACTTCCGTCATGCCGGCGCCAGTTTTAGTGGCGTGGGTGGCCTGTGGCACTATCAATGGCAAAATGCGCCCCAATTCCCCCAAGGCGATTACGGGCTGTACGATATCAGCGATCCCGCGGCCCCCATCGCGCTCAGCGGCGCCGACGCCCGCGGCTTTCAAGATGGCCCAGCCAGCCACGATTATCTGTTGGCAGGCCCGGGAACGCTCCACGAGCCAGTGGTCGTGGCCCACGAGCCGGTTGTCTTTACGGAGAAGGGGGCAAAGGCGGTTTATATTGCACCGGCGGCATTTATCCCGACCCTGGAGCCGCTGCTGGCGCAACGGCAGAGACAGGGCTACACGACGATGGCCGTCGATGTGCGCCGCCGATTTCGGTCGTTCTGGTCGGCGACGGCACCTGGGACCCCCATAATTATGAAAATAAAGCCCACTATACAAATTATGTGCCACCCTATCTGGCTCAAGTCGACCCCTGGCTAGGGGAAGCTGCATGCGACAACTGTTATGGTCAACTGGATGGCGATGATCCGCTGACGGGCGACCAGCGAACTGACAGCCCCACTGCATTCTTCGCCACCGACCTGTGGGTGGGGCGTTTGCCGGTCAAGAGCGCAGGCGAGTTGGCCGCACTGGTCGACAAGATCCTGCGCTATGAGAACGACCCACAGATCGGTGACTGGCGCAACGTTAACCTCTTTCTAGCGGACAACTACATCAAGCGGCTGGACGAGTGGGGCGAGCCAGTGCGCGACATGGCCGGTGATTTTGCCCGCCTGAGTGACCTGATCATCCGCCGCGCCCTTTGTGCGCGTGTTGGCGACCCCAATATCTGCCAGTTTACGGGAGCCAATAGCGATGTGGCGGTGGCGGGCACAACGCTAAACGAGCAGATCCGCAACCTCACAGAGCGCTCCGGTCTGCGCCTGCCCCGTTACTATTATGACCCCTTCCCCTTTGTCAGCGACCCAGAAGGAAAGCAGCCGTGGCGGGTCGCCGACCCCCAGGCACTCAGGACGAGCGCCCTTGCCGCGCTCGGCCGCGGCGCCGGTCTGGTGGTCTTCGCTGGGCACTCGAATCACTGGCAATGGGCCGTCTTGGACGGCGAGAGTAATCTCCCGCTCGTCATCCTCAACGACCCGGATGGTCTGGCCAACCGCGACCGCCTCTTTATCACGCTCTCGATGACCTGTCTTACCGCCCAGTTTCACAAACCGGCCGACTCCGGCACAACCCTCGATGAGCGCTTCTTGCTGGCGCCCAACGGAGCAGTCGCCGTCTGGGGGCCGGCCGGTCTGAGCGTGGTTCATGGCCACGACGCGCTCCAGCGCGGTTTTTTTGAGACGCTCTGGCGGGCTGAGCCTGGCTCGCTACGGCTGGGTGAGTTGGTCACCGGCGGATACTTTGAACTCCTGACCAACAGCGTCTGTTGTCAGGATGTGCTTCGTACCTATGTCCTGTTGGGCGATCCGTTGACACCGGCTCGCGTTATGCCGCTGGAGGTTGCGCACCTGCCATTGATCAGCCGGTAGCAAGATAGGTTATATCATTTGGCGTGTTAAAGACCGGGGATTTGGGAGACACGTAAACAGGTGTAATTGGTATACTACGCCTTAGGGAAGAAGTGTAGATCGGCCAGCAAGTCTAGCTGGTGCGCAAAATCCATTGCCGGCCAGGCCAGCGCACGAGCTAGATAGCGCCGTAGCCGCAGGTTCAATGGCAGGTCATTGGCTGTCCCGCCGGCCAGTGACCCGGTCTTGGCCTGTCGCATTCCTACAGCGAGCAGGATCGTCAGCCAGAAGAATGGAAATAGGGCCAAATAGAGGTGGAGACGATGGGCAAGACCGGAGTCTTGAGTGCTGCGACCGGCCAGATAGGGGTATGGTAGTAGGGCGCAGTGGCAGCGGCAGGTTGAGCGTGTGCATTGTGGTAGAGCGTTGTGTTGTTCATATGTCCTCTACTCCATTGTCAGCCTACCTCCGGGTTTACACAGTTGACCAGCGGCCTTCCGGCCACGAAATTGGCAATATCCTGCGCGACCGCCTCGGCGCCCCGCTGCGCCGACTCTTTGGATGCGCCGGCAATGTGGGGCGTGAGTGTGACATTGGGCAGCTTGAGCAGCGGCCAATCGGGCGGCGGCGGTTCTTCGGCAAAGGTGTCCAGACCGGCGCCGGCCAGACGGCCGCTTGCCAGCGCCTGATAGAGCGCATCGTAATCTACTAGCGGGCCACGTGCGGTGTTGATAAAAAAGGCCCCCGGCTTCATCTGGGCAAACTCGGCGGCGCCCATCATTCCGGTGGTCTCGGGTGTGACGCGGGCGTGAATGCTGACGATGTCTGACGCGCGCAACAGCGTTGCCAGGCTGACTGGCTCCACCCCCAATTCGATCAGCCGCGCCGGGTGAACATAGGGGTCGTGTACCAGGATGCGCATTTCGAACGGCTTGAGATAGGGCGCCAACCCCTGAGCAATGGCGCCAAAGCCAATGAGACCAATGGTCTGGCCGCGCAGTTCGCGACCGGTGCGGTCATAGCGGTAGAGTTCGCCCTGCCAGATGCCGC
>QEUY01000805.1 GCA_003577365.1 Chloroflexota bacterium
GGGGATGCCCTGGGCTTCCGGGGTGCTCGCAGGCAGCCGCGGATCGGTAAACATAGAGAGTCCTTTCGTCAATCTGGATGGTAACGGCGGTGTCCTGCCGCCGATCTGAGATCAAATAACCGCATGCGCTCTTTGCGGTGAATACTTCCCCTACCCCTGTAAAGAAAACTCCGGCAGCACCGTAAAGCGCAGACAGGCATGGGCCGCGCGCAGGGCAGTCTCCACCTCGCCGGGCCGTTCGGCGCGTGCAAAGATAAAGCCAAGATAGCTGTCGCCTTCGGGCAGCGGCACAAGCGGATAGTGCAGCCGCGCCGTGATCGTCACCTCTTCGATGCCCGGCACGGCGCGCGCCGCGTCCACGCCATCCACCCCGGCCAGGATACCCGCTTGGGGGATGGGGATCATCATCACGCCGCTGGCGCGGCCGGCGCGCTGGGTGGAGGGGATGGGCAGCCCGCAGGCCTGGCGCAAGATCAGCTCTTCCAGCGATTGATCGGCGTCGAAGCGCAGCGTCTGGCCGCACAGCCCGCCGATCGAGCGGCCTGCCACCTCCAGCATCCACGGCCCCTGGTCGTTGACGCGCAGCTCGGCATGCACCGGCCCCATGCGCAGCCCCAGGGCGTGGGCGGCGCGCCCGGCGCAATCGGCGATGGCAGCCTGCACAGCCGCAGGCAGGCGCGAGGGGGTGACGTAGATCGTCTCTTCAAAGAAAGGGCCGTCCAGCGGGTCGGGTTTGTCGAAGAGCGCCAGCACGGTCAGCTTGCCCTGGTCGAGCAGCCCTTCCAGCGCCACCTCGCGGCCGGGGATGAAGTCCTCCACCAGATAGTGGGTACGCGCCGCGCCGGGCGGTTCCTGGGCCAGGATGCGCGCCAGCCGCGCCACCGCGGGGATAAACTCGGCGGGCGAATCGGCGCGCATGACGCCGCGGCTGCCGTTGAGGTTGAGCGGTTTGACCACGCAGGGATAGTCCACCTGCCGGGCAACCGCCGCCGGGTCATCGTCGAAGGCAAAGCGACGAAAGACTGGGCAGGGCACGCCTGCCGCGGCCATCAAGGTTCGCATGGCGAACTTGTCGCGCGCGGCGCGGGCGGCATCAGGGTTGTTGTGGGGCAGGCCAAGCCGCTGCGCTGCCGCTGCCGCCAGCACCACGCCCGAATCGTCCACAGCCAGGATGGCGGATACCGGGCGCTGCGCGGCGTCGTCTACGATGCGTTGGATGGCGGCGGCGGGCCGGTTGAAGTCGACGCCCAGCCGGTAGCCCCAGTGTTCGGCCAGCGGGGCCTGCATATCCACCACCGGCACGACCTCGACGCCGAGCCGCTGCGCGGCCTGGGCAAAGGCTTCGCCGCGATAGCTGCGCGCCGTGAGCAGCAGCAGCACGCGGCGCGCGGAGGGGGTTGAAGCGTCCATCCTCAGATCCTTGATAGTGTCACGATACGCAATCCATTCTATTGTACACCCGCTATTGTACAGCGCGGCAGCCGCCGCGCTGCAACGCACGTCGCGGCGTAGATCGCGTCGATCTGCAAGGTTGCCCGCATCGTTCTGGCGGATTTATCGTCAACTTGATTGTAGAAGATAAGTTGACGATAAATCTCAGAAGGGAGAAGCAATGGCACGAAGTGCAAGTGAAATCCTAGCCGAACTCAAAGCCACCAAACGCCGCGTCACCGTCCACGGCAAGGAATACACAGTGGTCGAGGGCGATCTGCTCTTGGACGAGAAGGAGCTGGCGCGCTATGCCGAGGAACGCGCCGAGCTGGAGGCCCGGCAGGAGCGCGGCTTTGACGTAGCGCCCCAGGAGCTAGTCGGCATTGTCGACGATGACAACCGCAAGGTGCGTTGGAAGAAGGGGCTGGTGCTGACCTATGCTGTGCTGCGCGCGAGCTTTGACGGCGAGGCGCGCTATCAGCAGGTGGTCAAGGCGATGGCGCAGGCCACGGCCGATTGGGAAGCGACTTGCGGCGTCAATTTCCGCCACGAGGCCGCCGCCGACAAGGGGGGTGAGGGCTGTCCTACGCCGCTCTTTACGGTCGAGTTGGTCAACGCCGGCGGGCGCTTCATCGCGTCGGCCTTTTTCCCCAATGACCCGCCGGAGGAGCGGCGCGTGGTGATCGACCCCTCCTATTTCAAAGAGGACCTCGGCTTTGACCCGGTGGGTGTGCTGCGCCATGAGCTGGGCCATGTGTTGGGCTTTCGCCATGAGCACATCCGCAGCGGCGCGCCGCCGCTGTGCCCCAACGAGCCGCTCGATCACACCATCGACCTGACGGAATATGACCCTAAGTCGGTGATGCACTATTTTTGCGGCGGCGTGGGCGACCCCAAGCTGGCGATCACCGAGGTGGACCGCCGCGGCTCGCAACTGCTCTACGGCCCGCCC
>QEUY01000806.1 GCA_003577365.1 Chloroflexota bacterium
GTCTGGCTGACGCCGATCCAGATGAAGAAGGGGCGGCCCGCCGTGCTGTTGAGCGTGCTCGCCCCGCCGGAGCAGCAAGGCCGCCTGGCGACGATCTTGCTCCAGGAGACGACGACGCTGGGCGTGCGCGTGCAGCCGGTGGGGCGCTATGCCGCTGCCCGTGCGCTGCGCACGGTGGCGACGCGCTATGGCCCGTTGACGGTCAAGCTTAAGCTGGTGGCGGGCGCGGTGGTGGGCGTCAAACCCGAACAGGACGACTGCACCCGGCTGGCCGCCGCTCACGGCGTGCCCGTGCGCGCGGTCTATGAGGCGGCGCTGGCCGCGGCCTATGCCGAGTTTTTGGCCGAGCCGGTAGCGAGTTAGCAGTCCCTAGCAGTCAATGGCGACCCCATCACCCAGCGGGGGCCGGTGGGGGCCATTTCAGAATGGAGGGTTCGAGATGATCCGCAAACAACGATTTGGCCGCACGGGTCATGAGAGCACAGTGACCTTGTTTGGGGCCGCGGCGCTGGGCCGTGTCACCCAAGCCGAAGCCGACCAGACCTTGGATGTGCTGCTGGAGTACGGCGTCAACCACATCGACACCGCGGCCAGCTATGGCGACGCCGAGCTGCGCATCGGGCCGTGGATGGACAAACACCGCAAGGACTTTTTCCTGGCGACCAAGACGGGCGAGCGCACCTATGCCAAGGCTAAGGAGGAGATCCACCGCTCGCTGGAGCGGATGCGCGTCGACCAGGTGGATTTGATCCAGCTTCACAACCTGGGCCACCCCGACGACTGGGATGTCGCCATGGGGCCGGGCGGTGCGCTGGAGGCGGCGGTGGAGGCCAAAGAGCAGGGCTTGGTGCGCTTTATCGGCGTGACCGGCCATGGGCTGCACATCGCGGCCATGCACTACCGCAGCCTGCAGAAGTTTGATTTTGACTCGGTATTGCTGCCCTATAACTATCCGTTGATGCAGAACGGGCGCTATGCCGACGACTTCGAGCGGCTGATCGCGCTGTGCGAGGAGCGTGATGTGGCGGTGCAGACGATCAAGTCGATCACGCGCGGGCCATGGGCCACGACTGAACGCACGCGCTCGGTCTGGTATCAGCCGTTGGAGGATCAGAAGGATATCGACGTGGCGGTGCATTGGGTCTTGGGCCGCGAGGGTCTCTTCCTCAACACTGTGGGCGACATCCATCTGCTGCCCAAGGTGCTGGATGCGGCCAGCCGCTACGAGCGCCGCCCCAGCGACGCCGAGATCAAGGCCGTCGTCGACGAACTGCACATGACGCCGATGTTCTTGGGCTAAGGACGCAGGCTTCTCAAGGGACGTGCGAGGGCACCCCATGATTTGCACGTCCCTTGAGAAGAGCAACGCGGCATAGGTCGTATGCGCTGGCGCGGTTGTCGCCTAGCGTGCGGTTTCGACAGGCGGGATGTGGCGGCGCAGGCGCAGGGCGAGCCGCATGATCCAGGCAAAGCCGGAGAGCAAGGCAAGCCGTTCCATGAGACCGCTCGGCGCGCCGGGATAGACACCCGTGAAGTGGAGGGCAACCAGGACACTGGCGGCGATAAAGAAGACGATGACCAGTCTGCCGCTTGCGATCGAGTAGGTCGCCCATCCTCGCCAGGCCGGGTCGCCTACAAAACGCCGCGCCAGCACAAAACTGGCCGCGGCGAGCGAGGTGAAGATCAGCGGGCCGGCGATGTCATGCAGCGCCCCGTGCAGGCTCCGGCTGGCAGGCACGCCAGGGGGGTAGGCGCCGTTGGGGTCCACGACAAAGACACCGGCGAGGATCATGGCGATACCGCACACCGCGATCAGGATTGGCCCCCACAGTGCGCCTTTGCCGCCGCGCAGGGCGCGGCGCAGTCCCGCTGCGAAGCCAAGCATCAACAGACCGCTGACGATCAATGTGGAGATCATCATCCACCCTTGGTCACTCAGGCTGAGTTCGCTGACCCAATTGAAAAGGGGATTGAAGTTGGGGCGCGTGAGGTCTTGAAGCAGAAACGAGCCGACAACGAGCAGCGGCGCGGCGATGCCGCAGAGCAGCAGGAGCCGGGTAGAGCGCGACCGACTCGGCGATTCTGCATGTGCGGAATGCCGGGCTGAATAGGCGTGAGTAGACATGAGACACCTCCTGTATTCGCTGAATTATACGGCAAAGCTACTATCTAGTTTTAACTAGATAGTAGCTTTGCCTAATATATTCCGAGGCTTATCGTTTGTCAAGTCCGAGATCCGTTGTTTCGCCTACCCGTCAGGTATTGATCGAAGCCGTGCTGCGCGCCAGCCGCGAGAGCAGCACGACGGCGGTGCTTTTTCACAGCGCCATGGCCGCGCAGATGGGGCTAGGCGCGACCGACCAGAAGACACTG
>QEUY01000807.1 GCA_003577365.1 Chloroflexota bacterium
ACCGCTTGCTTATGGGTGTAACTCTCCGCATCGCGAAAGCCGTAATTCCACCAATCCGCATGTTGGGCTACCACGCGCAGCAGATACTTCTCGCCCGAACCGCCCACCATCACTGGCGGGATCGGGTCGGGCCGCGGCTCGTTGTAGGCGTTGGCGATCTGGTAATATTGGCCCTGATAGCTGGCTGGCGCTTCGGTCCACAGGGTCCGGATCAACTGGATCGCTTCAGCTAATTGTGCGATCCGCACCCGGGCCGATGGGTAGTGCCAGCCGTAGGCCAGATACTCTTCCTTGTTCCACCCGGCGCCGATGCCCAACACAAAACGCCCACCAGAAATCGCCTGCGCTGTCGCCGCCATCTTAGCCAGGTGGGCCGGGTTGCGAAAGCTGTTGCAGAGTACCTCGTGTCCGCAGAGCTTGTCGGGGTAGCGCGCCAGGGCATAGGCCAGCAGCGTCCACCCTTCGGAGACTTTGTGGCCGTTATATTGCACATGGTCGGGGAACCAGAGCGAATCAAACGGCGCGGCGGCCCTGTCGAGATAGGGGAAGGTATCTTCAACCAGACGGGACCAGACATTGAGACCAACTGGGATTGGCATGGTATACTCCTTGTGTCCTTTGCCGGCAGGCGCTGAATTGAACCCGGCAGAACCAGCCACCTGGCTGCCAAGATGGTGCAGATTGTGCGGATGCGCCTATTGTACCGCACTTGTTGAGGATGGAGGGTATTCCCGATGGCTCTCCGTATTCATCTGCTCGGCGATTTCTCTATAGAGGTGGATGGCGAACAGTTGCCCGCCGTCGACAGCGTGCGGCTGCAGTCGGTGCTGGCCTATCTGCTGCTGCACAGCCGGGCGCGCCAGTCACGCCAGCATGTGGCCTTCCAGCTCTGGCCCGATTCGAACGAGGAGCAGGCGCGCCGCAACCTGCGCAAGGCGCTGCACCAACTGCGCCACGCCCTGCCCGACCCCGACCGTTTTCTTCATGTGGATGCCCGCACCGTGCAGTGGCGGGCAGACGCCCCCTACACGCTCGATGTGGATGCGTTTGAAAACGAACTCCGCCGCGCTGCCGGGCTGACCGACAACCCGGCGACCCAGCAGGCGGCCTTGGCTGCGGCTGTCGCCTGGTATCGAGGCGATCTACTGCCCAGTTGCTACGACGAGTGGATCGTCCCCGAACGGGAGCGGCTACGCCAGCGGTTGGTCGGCGCGCTGGAACGGTTGATGGGGCTGGCCGAAGATCACCGAGACTACGCCGCGGCCATCGACCATGCCAACCATCTGTTGCGCTACGACCCGCTGCACGAGGCGGCCTACCGCCAGTTGATGCGGCTCCATGCCCTCAACGACGACCGTGCCGGGGCGCTGCGGGTCTATCACACCTGCGTGGCGACGCTCCAGCGCGAACTCGGCGTAGAGCCGAACCCGGAGGCGCAAGCCGTCTATGCCCGGCTGCTGGAGATGGAGGTCCCCACCTCGTTGCATGTACAACCGGCGTCCCCTTCACTGGCTGGGGAGCGGCTAGTGGGACGGCAGCAGGAGTGGCAAATGCTGCGCACGGCCTGGCAGCAGGTCGCCCATGGTCAGACGCATTTCTGCCTGATCCAGGGCGAGGCGGGCATCGGTAAAACGCGCCTAGCCGAAGAGTTGCTGGCCTGGACCGAGCGGCAAGGCATCGCCACCGCTCGGACACGTTCTTATGCCGCCGCTGGCGGATTGGCCTACACCCCAGTGATCGAGTGGTTGCGCAGCGAACCGCTGCAAGCCGCCCTAGCCACCCTGGACGACATCTGGCTGACCGAGCTCGCCCGGCTGCTGCCAGAGCTGTTGGCCGAGCGGCCAGGGTTGCCGCGTCCAGAACCGTTGGCCGACCGCTGGCAACGGCAGCGTCTCTTCGAAGCCCTGGCGCGGGCATTTCTGGCCGCGCCCAGTGGGCCTCCGCAGCCCAAACTGCTGGTCATCGACGACCTGCAATGGTGCGATGCCGACACGCTCGAATGGCTCCGCTATCTGCTCCACTTTGCCGGGCGGGTGGCCGAACGCGGCCGGTCTTTGACTCCATTGCTTGTCGTGGGCACGGCGCGTGCCGAGGAGATCGACCACGACCACCCCCTGAGCGCTTTGCTGCTGGACTTACGCAGCACGGGCCAGGTCACAGAAATCGCACTGGGTCCGCTCGACGCCGCCGAGTGTGCGGAACTGGCGACGCAACTGACCAATACTACCCTGGACGAAGAAACAATCAATCAACTCTATGCGCAGACCGAAGGCAACCCCCTCTTCATCGTCGAGACCGTCCGCGCCAGGGTTGGAGACTGGAGACGAGAGACTGGAGACTCGTCACACAGTCTCCGGTCTCCGGTCTCTC
>QEUY01000808.1 GCA_003577365.1 Chloroflexota bacterium
CTATGGCCTCGGTGGCATCGTGGCGCCCTTCATTGGCATCAAGCTCATTGACCTGCTCTTGGTCGCCCTGCGCCTAGCCTGACAGGGAGAGAATCATGCCCCAAGTCAAGCGGCCGATCTGGTGGCAGATGAACGGAATCGTGCTGGGCGCAGTTGTCCTGCTGTGGTGGGAGGGGCGTGCGCAGTTGGCTGCACCGCTCCGCCAGATCGTGCCCCTTGGTATCGTCGTCCTCGTCCACAGCCTGATTGCCTGGTGGGTGCAGGCCAACCAGGAGGGGCTTAAACGAGAACACCTGGAGCGACAGGTCAGAGCGCACACGCGTCAAATCGTAGCCGAGTTGAAACAGGAGGAGCGTGCCCGTGCCCGGGCACGCCAGGCTGCCGCAAGGGAGACACAGCGCCAGCAGGCGCAGGCTGGCCGCCCTAAACCCGGGAGAGATGCGGCGCAGGGTCTTGCGCTGACTCCTATCCAAGCGCACTTTCACCAGGTCATGCTGAAAGGTAGATATCAGAAGAGCTGAGCGCTGCCTAGGAAAAGGATGGAGAAGAATGCCATGCGCTGGTTCACTCGTACCGTGCTGTGCTTAACTGCACTTGTGATAGCTGGCTGTATCAGAATTCAGGCGGCCCCTGCGCCCGCGAGACTGCCACCTGCGGATATCAGCACAGAGGATCTGCTCAATTACAGCGTGGTGAGCGGCGACGGCCAGCCGATCGGTCCAGTGCATGGGGTCGTGATGCACATCAGCAGCGGCGGGGTGCAATATGGGGTGCAATATGTGGTCGTGCTGCTGCCCGATAAGTACCACTTTGGCAAGGGTGCGTATGGCCCGCCCAACAACAAGTTTCTCTTGATCCCCTGGTCGCCTTGATCCCCTGGTCGCATCTCAAGCTGGATGCCACCCATCAGGTGCTGGTAGCCGATGTAGATAGGGCGAACCTCGTCCAAGCGCCCGTGCTCAACCGCGTGCCTGACACATCGCCTCCCGACTGGGACGCGACCATCGCACAGTATTGGGCGACTCGGTAGATTAGGCGACCCGGTAGGCTGTACAGGTTGTATCGAGGACAAACGATTAAGGAGTTTCATGTGATTCTTTCAAATCAGATCCGGCCCGCGCTGGTAATGCTGATCCTTTTCACCCTTTTGACCGGTCTGCTCTATCCCCTGGCAATCACAGGGATCGCCCAGGTGGTCTTTCCCAAGCAGGCCAACGGCAGTTTGATCTACAAGGACGGGCAGGCCGTCGGTTCGTCCCTGATCGGCCAATCGTTTGATGACCCCCGTTATTTCTGGGGGCGGCTCTCGGCGACCGCGCCTGTGCCTTACAACGCTGCTGCCTCAAGCGGGTCCAACTATGGGCCGCTCAATGACGCGCTGTTCCAGGCGGCGCAGGCGCGCACCGACGCGCTGCGCGCCGCCGACCCGGCTAACCCCGCGCCGGTTCCGGTTGACCTGGTGACCGCCTCAGGCAGCGGGCTGGATCCCCATATCAGCCCTGCTGCCGCTGCCTACCAAGTGGCGCGCGTAGCCAAAGCCCGCGAGCTGTCCGAGAATGTGATACAGCAGTTAGTGACCGAGCACACCAAGGGACGCCAGCTAGGCTTTCTGGGCGAGCCGCGCGTGAACGTGCTAGAATTGAACCTAGCCCTCGATGAACTACCGGTCGGTGACCCTTGATAACCACAGACCGCTATCTGGCTTTGCGGAACAAGGCACGCCATGGATAACTCTCGCCCTAATCCGGATGACCTATTGGCGCGCGTGCAGGCCGAGGAGGCGAAACAGACGCGCGGCCGGCTCAAGATCTTCTTTGGCGCGGCAGCCGGGGTGGGCAAGACCTTTGCCATGCTGGAGGCGGCGCACGAACGGCAGGCTGCCGGCGTGGATGTCGTAGTCGGCTGGATCGATACGCATGGCCGCGCCGAAACCGAAGCCCTGCTCCAGGGGCTCGAGATCCTGCCGCGCCGCCTGACGCCCTACCACGGCACGACCGTCCCAGAGTTTGACCTGGATGTTGCCCTCAGTCGCCACCCATCTCTGATCCTGGTGGACGAACTGGCTCATAGCAACGTGCCCGGCGTGCGTCACGCCAAACGCTGGCAGGATGTAGAGGAGCTGCTCCAGGCCGGCATCGACGTCTACACCACAGTCAATGTGCAGCACATCGAGAGCCTCAACGACGTAGTGGCGCAGATCACCGGCGTAGTCGTACACGAGACGGTACCCGACTCGATCCTCGAACAGGCCGACGAAGTCGAGTTGATCGACCTGCCGCCCGACGAGCTGCTGCAGCGGCTGCGCCAGGGCAAAGTCTATATTCCCCACCAGGCGGAGCGCGCCTTACGCAGCTTCTTTCGCAAGGGCAACCTGATTGCGCTGCGTGAGCTGGCCCTGCGCCGCACAGCCGAACGCGTGGACGCGCAGATGCAGGCGTACATGCGCGACCATGCCATCCCCAAGACCTGGCCTGCCACTGAACGCATCCTCGTCTGCATCAGCCCCAGCCCGCTCTCTATCCGCTTGGTACGGGCTGCCCGGCGCATGGCGGCCGGCCTCCACGCCGAATGGATCGTGGCCAACGTAGAGACGCCAGCCCAACTGCGTCTGCCTGAAGCCGCCCGCAACCGGGTAGTGCAGACGTTGCGGCTGGCCGAACAGTTGGGCGCGGAGACGGTTATCCTGAGCGGTCAGAACGCCAGCGACGAGATCTTAACCTATGCCCGCGCCCGCAATGTCACGCGCATCCTCGTCGGCAAGCCGACCCATCCGCGTTGGCGCGATCTGCTCTTCGGCTCAATGCTCGACGCCATCGTGCGCGGCAGCGGCGAGATCGACGTCCACGTCATCAGCGGGGATCAGGAGGCGGCCCCTCCCCTCTCTCGCCCCCGCCTGGAGCGCACCAGCCCCTGGGCGGCCTATGCTTGGGCGGTGGTGGTTGTGGTCGCCATTACCGCATTCTGCCAGGTAGTCCCGCCGTTCTTTGCCGAAGCCAACCTGATCATGCTCTATCTGCTCGGCGTGGTGTTGGTGGCGGCGCGGCTGGGACGCGGGCCATCCGTGGTGGCCTCTATTCTGAGCGTGGCCGCCTTTGACTTCCTCTTTGTGCTGCCCTTCCTGACCTTTGCTGTCTCCGACACCCAATATATCAT
>QEUY01000809.1 GCA_003577365.1 Chloroflexota bacterium
ATCTTCCCGCACCACGAATGCGAGATCGCGCAGAGCGAACCGATCACCGGCGAGCGCCCTTTCGTGCGCTACTGGTTCCACACCGCCATGGTGCGCTATCAGGGCGAGAAGATGAGCAAGTCGCTGGGCAATCTCGTCATGGCGCGCGACCTGCTGCAAGACTTCTCGCCCGATGCGCTGCGCCTCTATCTGGCCGAGCACCACTACCGCCAACCCTGGAGCTATGAAGAGGTGGGGCTATTCCGCGCCGGCGGGCTGGCCGCCAAATTGAACGCCGCGGCGGTTGCTCTGGGCGGCGCGCGTGCGCCTGCCGTCGACTCCGCCGGCTGCTTGCAGACCTTCCAAAATGCCCTCGACGACGACCTGAATACCCCAGTGGCGCTGAACGCGCTGGCTGACCTGGCCGAATCCATCAGCCGCGGCGCGGCGGCGGGTCGCAGCATCATCCAGGCGCAGGAGGATCTGCAGCGCATGGCCGCGGTCTTTGGGCTGCGCCTCCACGATGGGCCGCCGGAAGACCGCGTGCAGACGGGCTGGGCAGCGCATCTGGCCGAGTTCGAAGACGGCAGCAGCCCTAAACCAACCTAAACCGTAGTGGCATGTCTCGATCCGCAGTACATGGACTCCCCGCTGCGGATCCCGCGCCAAGCAGGAGTGTGCGCTTGGCGCGGTTTTTGTTTATACTTAAGCGAATCGGGCACACAGCCCTTCTGCTTGAGCAGGCTCTGACGTTCCACCTGGCAAGGTTCACCGAGTTGCGCGGCGCACATGGCCGGCGCATGACATAGCGGAGAAGGCGATGAATGTCTGGGTTGTCTTAAGCGTTCTACACCATGGAGCGTGACCTGCGCAACGAACTGGCCGCCACGCGCCAGAAGCTGGCAGAAGCCCAAGCGACCCTGGCGCGCCTGCGCGGACAGCCCACGCCGGAGGCCGGCACAAGCCAGGCCGCCGGCACACGCGACGCCGCGACCAGCGCGGCACGCGGCGAACAGCGCCCTCGTTAGCTCCACGACGACGGCACAGGACGCATGATCGCCTTCTATGTAGCCTTGGGGCTGACGGTGGCCGCGCTGGCCGCGGCGTTTTTGCTCGCCCGCCCCCAACCGGCTCCCGACACAGCCAGCAAAAGCCTGGCCTACGCGCTGGCGGCCGCGGCGCTGAGCTTCTTGATCGCGCTGATCGCGCCCGAGCCGGTCAGCGCCTTCTACAAAGGGGCCATTCTGCTCGGACTGCTCATCACCTTGGTGGCGACGGGGCTGCTCTTTTCACGCTTCCTGCCCGACTACGCCGCCCACGCCCATCTGCTCTGGGTCTATCTGATCTACTTCACCGGCTTCACCGCGCACACGCGGCTGCAGATGCCCGTCCTCTGGGTGCTGCTGGTCGTCGTCGCCGCCGCGATCCTCTATTGGCAGTTGAGCCGCTATCTCGCCGAGGTCTGGGGCGCAGTCATGGCCTATGGCCTGATCTTGGCCTTGACCGCCTGGCAGGCACTCGAGTTGGTCGCGCAAAACAGCGCCGCGCCCTGGACCTGGGCGGCGCTGGCGGGCATTGTCTTGGCTATCACCGCGCATACGCTGCAGGCCATCCAACGCTATCGCCGCCCGCTGACCCATCTGCCGGCGGCACAGATCGCCTTTCTGCTCGCCCAAACTGCCATGGCCTGGTCGGTCTGGGGCCGTCTTGGCTGACCCGGCCCCCACGCGCCGCTCATACGCTTCAGCGCACGTCAGTCGCGCCCTTCTGTCTCCAACAGCAGCCCATAGACCAGAACCTTGCCGTCGGCAGCACTGCTGGCGCGCGTCCACACCTCAAAGCCGGGGCTGGTCTGCTGATAGACAACCTGCGGCGTCTGCGCCTGCGGCGGCAGCGGCACACTGCTCACCGTGACAATGCCGCCCAAGTCGTTGACGAGCAGCACCGCTGCGGCATTGGGCGCGACCGCCACCGTCCACGGCACGCTGTAGCGCAAGGGGCGCTGGCCCGGCCCGGGGATCTCGAAGAACGCCGCGCGGCTTGCGACCTGGCTGTAGTCGGTCAGCAGCGTCAAGTCGCCGCTTGCCGCCTCGGCATAGGCCACCACCAGCAGCGGCAGGCGCAAGTCGCTGCTCAACGCCGCCACCACAACCCCCTGGCCGTCGGGTGTCCACTGCAGCCCACGCAGCACCGCGGGCTGGTCTTGCCAGCGGGGCAGCGCGGCCTGAAGCGCGCCCGCGCTCACAAGCTGGCGCGGCGCGGCTGCCGGGTCGACGAGATCGATCAGCCAGACGCCATCGCTCGCCGCCTGGGCCATTTCCGTGGCCGAGGTCAGCGCCACCGCCACCTGGCTGCCATCCGGCGCGACCGCTGCCGGGCCGGACAAGTAGAAGCGCTGCACGCCAAAACGCACATGCGTCTCGCCCAGCGCGCCGGTCAGATCGGCCAATTCTTGCGGCGCGCCCTGTGTCGGGTCCACACGCATCAACGCCAGCGTGCCGCCCTCGGCGGTGGGTGCGCTGCGCCAGAAGAGCAGCAGCCCCGTGGCGGGGTCCCACAGGGGCAAATAGTCAAGCGTATAGTCCGCGCCGTTCAATTCGGCGATTGGCCCCGCCGCGCCCTCGTCGGTCAAGTTGGTAAACTGCCCCGTCTCCACCGCAAAGACCCAAAGGTCGCTTTCCAGCGCCTGAGCCGAAGGGTCTTCGGTAAAGGCCAGCCAGGACGCATCCGGCGACCAGGCCAGCCGGTAGGGAATGCCCTGGAAGGCGGCGGGCACCTCATGGCAGGCCCCGCGATAGGGCGCAACCAGGTGATAGACGCAGAGCCGGGCCGGTTGATCGTCTTGGGCCGCGGCCAACCAGGCGACACGGCTGCCGCCCGGCGCAAGCTCTGCCACCGGCGAGACCTGCACACCCAACAAATCTGCCAGCGCATGTGCCGCAACCACCTCGACATGGCTGGGCAGATCGGCGGGCAGGTCGATGGCCTGCCGCGTAACGGTCACAGCGGGGGCCGGCGTGAATGACACGACAGGGATCGCCGTGGAGGAGGGCGTAGATACCGGCGTAGATGACGGTGTGGCGGTTGGCGCGTAGGTCGCCGTCGATGTGAGCGTCGCCGTGGGCTGCCGTGTCG
>QEUY01000810.1 GCA_003577365.1 Chloroflexota bacterium
CGCAGTGGCAGACCGGCGCACCGCGCATCTATCACAGCCCGGCGAAACTACACCGTCTCCGCCGCGCGCACCATCTGCAAGAACAGCGCATGCCAGCGCGTGTCGCTCGTCAGCTCCGGGTGAAACGCCGTCGCCAGGATCGGCCCCTGGCGCACCGCCACATAGACCGGCCCTGGCAGCGCGGCCAGCGGCTCGACCTCCGGCCCGATCTGCGTGATCCCCGGCGCGCGGATGAAGATGCCCGGACTCTGCGGCGGGTCAAAGATCGGCACCTCCAGCACCGTCTCAAAGCTGTCGACCTGCCGGCCAAAGTAGTTGCGGTTGACCGTCACGTCCAGCCCGCCGAGCAGCGGCTGCCCGCCTTCCTTTTGCCCGGTAGCCCGGTTCGCCAGCAGGATCATCCCGGCGCAGGTTCCCCAGATGGGCCGACCGCTGTGGACCCAAGCGCGCAGCGGCTCGACCAGCCCCCAGCGCTCCGCCACCAGCCCCATGGTCGTGCTCTCACCGCCGGGCAAGATCAACCCGTCCACAGCCTCCAGTTGTTCCGGCCTGCGCACTTCGGATGGCTCCGCGCCCAGCCGGCGCACCATCAGGCTGTGTTCAAGAAACGCGCCTTGCAGCGCCAGCACCCCAATGCGTAGGGGTCGCGACGTCCCGTTCATCCTACCAGCCGCGCCCGGCCATGCGCTCCTGCTCGGCCAGCGTGTCCAGGTTGATGCCGACCATCGGCTCGCCCAGGTCCTCGCTCACCTCGGCCAGGATTTTGGGGTCATTGTAGTGCGTCACCGCCTGCACAATGGCGCGCGCCCGCTTGGCCGGGTTGCCGCTCTTAAAGATGCCCGACCCGACAAAGACGCCGTCCACGCCCAACTGCATCATCAGCGCCGCGTCTGCCGGGGTCGCTACACCGCCGGCGGCGAAATTCACCACCGGCAGCCGGCCCAACTCCGCCGTCTGCTTGACCAAGTCATACGGGGCGCGGATCTCCTTGGCAAAGGCGAACAGCTCGTCCTCGTCCATGTTCTGGATGCGGCGGATGTCGCCGTTGACGGCGCGCGCATGGCGCACCGCTTCGACCACGTTGCCCGTGCCTGCCTCGCCCTTGGTGCGGATCATGGCCGCGCCCTCGGCGATGCGGCGCAGCGCCTCGCCCAAGTTGCGGCAGCCGCACACAAACGGCACGGTGAACTTGTGCTTGTTGATGTGGTGCTCCTCGTCGGCGGGCGTCAAGACTTCGCTCTCGTCGATATAGTCCACACCCAATGCCTGCAAAATCTGCGCCTCGACAAAATGGCCGATGCGCGCCTTCGCCATCACCGGGATCGTCACCGCGGCGATGATCTCCTTGATCTTGCGAGGGTCGCTCATGCGCGCCACACCGCCGTCCTGGCGGATATCGGCAGGCACACGCTCCAGCGCCATCACCGCGCACGCGCCTGCTTCCTCGGCGATGCGCGCCTGCTCGGCGGTGACCACATCCATGATCACGCCGCCCTTCAACATCTGCGCCAACCCAGCCTTCACGGCAAAGGTGCCGGTCTGCGCATCGTGGCCGTTGGTATACTCGCTCATATCTCCCCCACTCTCTTCCTTGTGATAAAACGGTTCCTCAAACAGGTTCGTCTGAAAACAGTATCGCCTATCGAGCCAACGATGACGGCAACTTGGAAATTAGCAGAATATGCGACACATCCATCTGCGATGCCCTTTCTGGTCTTTGCGGCAGATCCAGCGCAAAGGTAAACCCTATTCTAGATCAGCCACGGCCGCGCGCCAAAAGCTCGCCAGAGGATCGCTATTCTGCCCCGATTATCCGCGCGGCATGCGCCGCTCCATGCCGCGCACGAGCAGCGACAACGCCACCGTCATGATCAGATACAAAAACGCCACCACGTTGTAGGTCTCAAAAAAGCGAAAGGTGCTCGACGCATAGGTGTCGCCCAGGCGCGTGATGTCCTGTACGCCCAGCACCGAGACCAGCGCCGAGTCCTTGAGCATCGCCACAAAGTCATTGCCCAGCGGCGGCAGCACACGGCGCACCGCCTGCGGCAGCACCACCAGGCGCAGCGTCTGCCAGCGGCTCATGCCCAGGCTCAGCCCCGCCTCGGTCTGGCCGCGGTCGATGCTTTCGATCCCGGCGCGGTAGATCTCTGCCACAAACGCGCTGTAGCCGATCACCAGCGCGATCACGGCGCGCGTCGCAAAGCTGAGATTGCGGATGCTGAACTCAGCCAACCCTTGCGCCAGCCCGCCGTCCAGCCCCAGCGCGATCAGCCCTGCGCCGGCCCAGTTGATCAGGTCCACCAGCCCCGGCGCGCCCACAAACGCAATGTAATAGAGCAGCACCAGCATCG
>QEUY01000811.1 GCA_003577365.1 Chloroflexota bacterium
CATCACAGACCAGACAGCACTGGCATAGACAAGGAGAGCACCGTGCAGATTGCCCTTTTTGGCGCAACCGGCGGCACGGGCCGCCAGGTCACCCAACAGGCACTGGCCGCCGGCTACAGCGTCGCCGCGCTGGTGCGTGACCCGGCCAAGATACCGGCGACGCACCCAAACCTGCACATTATTCCTGGCAATGTCCTCAACGCCGAGCAGGTCGCCGCCACCATCCAAGGGGCAGGCGCGGCCATTGTCTGCCTCGGCAACACCTCTGCCAATCCCGACCGCGTTGTCTCGCGCGGGACAGGCCTGATCGTGGACGCCATGCAAAGCCAGGGCGTCCACCGCCTGATCGTCGTCAGCGCCATCGGCGTAGGCGACAGCCGCCACCAGGTCCCGTTCTTCTTCACACTGCTCGCCAAAACCCTCTTGCGCAAATCCATGCAGGACAAAGAAGCACAGGAAGCCATCGTGAGCGCCAGCGATCGCGACTGGACAATCGTGCGCCCCGGCGGGCTGACCGACGGCTCGGCCACAGGCCAATACACCGTGGGCAGCGGCTCCGGCCTCCGCGCCGGCCCGATTACACGTGCCGACCTCGCCGCGTTTCTGGTCGCGCAAATCCACGATACAACCTATCTCCGCCAGACCTGCGCCATCATCGGGAGCAGGCGCTAGACAGCCAACCTAGTCGGATACGGTTGGGGTCAAGGTGGCACGGTAGTGCGCCGTCTCTTCCACCGCCGCGCGCGACCAGGGCATCGGATGATAGACGCCCTCCCGCCACATCGCGATCTGGTCGGCATAGTGGTCGGAGAGCGGATGCCCCGACTGGCCCGACGTGGTCACGCTTTGGGCGCGATCCCACACCCCCACCTCAAAGACTTGGCGATAGCTGGCCGTCACCTGCACCAACCCAAGCGGCAGCACCGGCGGCGCATAGGCTTGGTTGGGCGTCGTGCCGTCTCCCCCCACCGGATAGGGGCCGCGGTTAAAGACCGACCGGAAGAGCCGCGCGCTGCCCAAGGGATGGGTATAGCGCACCTGATGGGCGCGGCCCCACGCCCAGCGGCGGGCGTTGTCGCCAAAGTCGGCACGCAGCCGTTTGACCGCCTCCGCCAGCGCGCGCGTGAGCACCTCGTCGCGGCTGCGCGGCGCACCTGTCGCCGCATCGGCGAACCAGGACGATTCCCCTGCCACGACCAATTCTAGCAGCCGCGTCTGGGCGCGCAGCAAAAAGCCGTCAATCAAAAAGATAGGGCTGCTGCTGATGCCGTAATAGGCCGGAGCCAGATCGCCCAGCTTCTTGCCAAAGACCTCCTCCAGCAGACAGGCCAGCGCATAATGGAAGATGAGCGCCGCCGTACTCTCGGAGTCCATGCGGAAATCCCACTTGCGCAGATAGGCGATCGCGACCTTCATCCAGGTGTCGTCGCTGTTCAACTGGGCAAAGTAGGGGGCCAACGCCGCAGCATACTTGCTCAGGGTATCCAGTTGCATCTCCTCCATATCGCGCAGGCTAAAGCGCTCCTTCTCGGCGAGCATCTCCTCCAACCGCGCCGCGCGCCAGCCGGGCAGCGTTTCGATCCCCATGAAGTGGGGATACTCGTCGCCCACCATCTTGTTATTGGCCGTGACCACCAGCCCCGACGCTGGGTTATAGGTGCGCGGCAGTTCATCCCAAGGGATCATCCCTAGCCAGTCGTATACCGGGTCCCAGCCGGGGGCGGGCAGCAGCCCCAGGTTCTGCTCACGCCGCGGGATCGCGCCCGCCAACACCTGGCCGATGTTGCCGTCGGCATCGGCATAGACCACGGTCTGCGCCGGCGCAGCCCAGTCCATCAACGCAGCCTGAAACTCCTCCCAGTTGCGAGCGCGGTTCAACCTTAATACGGCGCGCACCGTCTGGCCCGGCGCATGCCCCACCCACTGCAGCGCCAAGGGGATTACCGTATTGGACTGTGCTGTCAGGTTAGAGATCAACGGGCCGTGACGCGTGATCACCACGCGCTCGACGTGCGGCTGGCGCTGCCGGATCTGAATGGTCTCCTCGACCACCCGCGCGGCTTCCCATCTATCGCCATAGGCAAAAGAGTCCGGCGTATCAGGATGCGGGCGCTCCACAAACAGGTCTTGCACATCGGG
The DNA here is from genome assembly GCA_003577365.1 of Chloroflexota bacterium. GTDB lineage: Bacteria > Chloroflexota > Anaerolineae > Caldilineales > Caldilineaceae > QEUY01. The sequence goes on from QEUY01000811.1 coordinate 2,140, forward strand.
GTAGGCGTTGGTCATACCCCAAGCAATGTGCGCGTTGTGTCCCAAGATCACGCCCGGCGTGCCTGCAAATGAAACCCCGCTCACCTCAAAGTCTGGGCAGACCAGATGATTTTCAAACCAGACCCCCGGCATCTGCAGCGCCAGATGGGGATCGTTGCAGAGCAGTGCACGGCGCGACGCGCTGCGCTTGGGGGCCACGGCCCAT
>QEUY01000812.1 GCA_003577365.1 Chloroflexota bacterium
CCACACGCCGGAGATAAACTGCTCTGCATCAACCAGACCAGCCACGCGCTGATGGCCGCCGAGTTCTGCCGCCATTGGGCCAACCGCGATTTTGCCGCGCCCGTGCCCTATGCGCCGGTGCTGGCCGGCATTGCCCAACATGACAACGGCTGGTATGAGTGGGAGCTAGCGCCGCAGCTCCGGCCCGACGGCGCGCCGATGGATTTTCTGCACGGCCCGCCGCTGGCCGAAAAGCTGGCGCTTTGGCAGCTCGGCGTCGAGCGCGCCGCCGCCCAGCATCCCTATGCCGGGCTGCTGGTGGGCTGGCACGCCAGCCTGCTCTATCTGGAGGGCATCGACCGGATGGCAGGTGAGGAGTTGTTGGCAGTGAGGGGGTTCATTTCAGCCCAGGAACTGCGCATTGCTCAAGCGGCGCATGCCTTTGCGAGGGATGCTGTCTTGGGGGCTGCGCTGCGGCCTGCGGCGGTGGAGGCGCATACGCGCCTGCTCCAGTTTGGCGACAACGCCAGCCTGCAGGTCTGTCTGCCGCGGGCGCGGGAACGGACGCTGCGTAACTGCCCGGTGGACTTTCGGGGTGAATACACAGATATTCAGATGACCTGGGACGACCGGGCGATCCACTTTGCGCCCTGGCCCTTTGGCGTGGACGCATTCAGCGTGAGCATCCATGGACGGCTGCTGGATCAAACCAGCTTCCCCGACGAGCGCGCCTACCATGCCGCGCTGGCCGCTGCGCCCTATCATCAATTGACCTGGCGCGTCATGCCCGGCTGAGAACGTTTCATGCCGGGGTCGAGCGCGCCGCCTTCTGTTGGCCCAGCCAGGCACGCACCGTGAACGCATCGGGATGAATCGTGCGAGCCGGCGCGGTGTCCAGATCAATGGCTGCCGTCCGCAGCCACTGCCACATCGTCGCCAGGTCTTTCCCCACGAACCCAAAGCGCTTGAACAGCCAGGCCGGCAGTGGGAAGCGCGGCGGATTCTTGCCCATCACCTCGCGATAGATCGAGCGGCACTGATCCAGCGATTGCACATCGCTGGCGAGCGCCAGTTCCTTTCCCACGAACTGGTGAGGGGCGGCAAATACTTTGGCGGCGATGACGCCGAGATCGTCTGTGCAGAGCCAGGCCACCTTGCGTGATGCGCCCATCAGCATCGGCATGACATGCCAGGTGGAGAGAGCCGGAAAGAACTTCTGATCGGTCATCAACTCCATGAAAGCCATCGGGCGCAGGATGGTCAGCGGCAGGTCCAGCGCTTTCATGTGCTCCTCGACCCGCAATTTTGTCTCCCAGGAGGGAATGCCAGAGCCCTTCACTCCCGTACCAGCGGAAGCGTAGACGAGATGCTGTATACCGCTTTCCTTGGCTACGCTGGCGACGTTCTGACCTTGCCTGACCTCTGCTTCTGGCCCGCCGAGAAAAGGATTTTGCACACTGTAGACGCCGTATGCCCCTGCGAAGATGGGGCGGAGGGAGGCTGCGTCCTCCATATCCCCCTGCACCATGTCAGCGCCGGTCGCGGCCAACGCCTGTGCCTGCTTGCTCGACGCGTTGCGCGTCACCCCTCGGACATGCCACCCTTCTTGAAGCAAATGGCGGGTCACGGCGCGCCCCTGCAGACCGGTGGCCCCGGTAACGACAATGGTTCTCTGTTCAGAGTCTGTCATGGCGTAGGCTCCTCGCTCCATCCTGCAAACGCGCAAGCCTGCCATCTGCCACGCGGCAATGGCTGTCGCCGTCGAGCAATCAGGTCAGGCCAGGAAAATCGACCGGGCGCAGACGGCGCATGAGCAGCCCGGCGATGAGTAGCACAACCAGCAGCAGCCCGATAAAGAGCACCCGGTAGGTAGGCGAACTCGACTCACCGATGGGGGCGAAGGGATGGCGAAAGATCGACGCACCCTTGATCAGCCACCAGGCCGCACCTGCCAGCACCAGATTGGCAAGGGCGCGAAAGACAGGGCTGGCAACCCACCAGGCCAGCAGCCAGCAGGCCACGGCAAGCCACAGCACCCCGGCGCTGGCGCGCACGCGCGGCTCGTCCCACGCGATCCACTGCCCCCAGGCCAGATAGGTTGAGAGCATGCTGGAGAGCGCGTAGGCCACCCAGACCGCCAGACCGGTGCGCTGCGCCGCTACCAACCAGCTATAGCTCATCAGGTCGCGCCGCCACAGATAGACCAGCGCCAACAGGCCCGCCGCGGCAAAGACAAGCAGCCCCACCTGCACCAGCGCACCATGCAGAAAGATCACGCGGATCACCGCGCCCAAGGTCTGTTCGGGCGGCAGGGCCAAGAGCAGCCCCGCCGCGACCGCCGTCAGCAGCAAGAGTGAA
>QEUY01000813.1 GCA_003577365.1 Chloroflexota bacterium
CATCCACAGCATTGAACTGATGCTGATGGTGCAGGGGACGGGCATCGAATGGGTGCAGGCGCTGGAAGGCCCCGCCGTCGACGCCCAGGGCAACGGCAACATGGCTGCGGTCTGCGCCTGGCCCGACGGCGCCACCGCCACGCTTGAGCTGACCGTCGATGCCCACTATGGTTTCCGCGCCCTGGCGCTGGGTAAAGAGGGCTTTCACTGCGCGGCCATCGACATCTCCGACTGCTACCGTGAAGGGATGAAGCGCATCCTGCCCTGTCTGCGCGGGGAGAGTGACGGCGGCGTGCCGGTGGCGCAGATGCTCGAAGCGGTGCAGGTGGGCAAGGCGATTGACCGCAGCCTGGACGAAAACCGCCGCATCTATCTCAAAGACCTGTAGCACAAGGGGCAATCGCGCCATGGAGACTGCGCAACTCGCCCCGCTGGGGGTCTGCATCCTGCCGGAGCCGCGGCCCAACGCCGCGCGCACCGTGAGCTATCCGCACTACACGCATGAAATTTTGCGCCACGCAGGGCTGTGTTACACGGAAATTGCCACAGAGGATCTAGCGGCGGCGCTGCCGGGCCTGCGCCTGCTGTTGACCGCCGGCGACGCAGAGCTGCCCGCCGGCCTCCAGGCGCGGCTCGCGGCCTGGGTCGAAGGCGGCGGGCGCTGGCTGGCCGTGGGCGGCACCGGCGGCGCTGCCGGCCTCTTCGGCGTCGCGCCCGAAGCGCCCGCCTACGGCAGCTTTGGCGGCGGCGCAAGCACCTTGGGCGAAGGCTATCTCGCCGTCGCCGTGCAGCATCGCATCTTAGGCCATCTCGCGCGGCCGTTGCACTATTTCAACGGGCTGCCCGCCCAGGTGACCGATGCCCAGGTGCTGGCCGGCGTGCTGGACGCGCACCAGCGGCTGACCCAGCGCGTGGCCGTGACCGAAAAGCGCGTGGGGCGGGGCGGCTGTCTGCTGATCGCGCCCGATATCCCCGGCACGGTGGTGCGGATTCAGCAGGGGGTGGGCGTCAACCGCGACGGCGTCTCCGCACCCGACGGCACCGCACCCGTGGGCGACAACGTGCTCAAGAGCAGCGACGGCGGTGTGCTCGACTGGATCTTCGACCGCCAGCCGGTCCCCGGCGTGCCGGGGCTGCAGGGCTTTTTTGAACCCATCGCCGACCACTGGCGCGAGCTGCTGCTGCGCGCCATCTTCTACCTGGCCGAGCAGGCGGAGGTCAGCCTGCCGCTGCTCTGGCTCTACCCGCGCAGCCTGCCCGGGCTGGCCCATCTCTCGCATGACACCGACCAGAATGAACCGGCCAAGGGCGAACGGCTGCTCGAAGTCGTGGCCGAGGCGGGGATCGAGTCGACCTGGTGTGTGATCCTGCCCGGCTATGACGCCGCGCTGCTCGAGCGCATCCGCGCCGCAGGACATGAACTGGCGATGCACTATGACAGCATGAGCGACAATTGCCCGTGGCGCGCCGATCTCTTTCATGAACAATGGGAGGCGCTGACGGCGCTGTTTGGCGGGCAGGAGCCGCTGACCAACAAGAACCACTATCTGCGCTGGGAAGGCGATGTCGACCTCTGGCAGTGGTGTGTCGACCACGGCATCCAGCTCGACCAGTCCAAGGGTGCATCCAAGACCGGCGAGGCGGGCTTCAACTTTGGCACATGCCGCCCCTATTTCCCGGTGGACTTTGCGGGCCGGACGTTGGATGTGCTTGAGCTGCCCACGCCGACGCAGGATTTCATCGTCTTTGCGCCGCCCGCCATCCTCGACCCCATGTTGGATGCGGTGGTACGCAGCCACGGCATCCTGCACCTGCTCTTTCACCCGGCGCACATCGACAAGCCGGGCGTGGCCGATGCGATCCTGCACGCGGTCGACGCGGCCCAGGCGCAGGGGTTGGAATGGTGGACGGCGGCGCGCATCAACCGGTGGGAGCGCGCCCGCCGCCAGGTCACCTGGCGCGACTACACTCAAGACGGGCGCGGCGCGCAGGTCACGCTGCACGCCGGCGCGGGGCTGGAGGGCGCAACGGTGCTGTGGCTCGGCCGCGCCGGGCGGGGCAGCGTCGACGGCGCAGCGGTGGATGCGTCCACAGTCACGCGCTGGGGCTTCCCCTTCCAGGCCGCGACCTTCGACGCCGCGCCCGGCAGCGCCACGCGCCTGGCTTTTCAGACAAGCTAACTCGTTTGGTTTTCCAGAATTTGGTTTTCCAGGAGTAGACCCAATGACAACCACGACAACCGTCGAGCTGCCTGCCATCGCCGGCGGCACACCGGCCAAACAGACCCCCTATGGCAGCGAGCGGCGCTATGGGGAGGAGGAACTGGGCGAA
>QEUY01000814.1 GCA_003577365.1 Chloroflexota bacterium
GACGGGGATGAGCGCCATCAGGTCCCACACATTGAGGATGGGGTCGGTCATGATGTCGGCCCCGCCGGTCGCGACCAGGAAGTAGCCGTGGCAGTCGCCCCAGTTGTTATAGCGTTGGACGCGGCGGCTGAGCGCCTCGAAAGCCGGCCCGTCTTGGTGCTGGAAGACATTCCAGTGTGAGGTGTTGAGCAGGATGGCGTCTTCAATCCGGCTGCAGGCGCGCACATGGACAGGCCGGTCGTTGAGCCAGGCATGGCTGCCGTCGCCCACCAGATAGTCGCCGACGATGGGCTGGTGGATCACGCCCAACAGCGGGCGGCCTTGATGGGCCAGGGCGATGAGCGTGCCAAATAGATAGCTGCCGCTGATAAAGCTCTTGGTGCCGTCGATCGGGTCCAGCACCCATTGGTAGGGGGCGTCGGGCTGGTAGTTGCCAAACTCTTCGCCGATCACGCCGTGGTCGGGAAATTCGGCCAAGATGGCCTCGCGCATGGTCTCTTCGGCTTTCATGTCGGCGATAGTCACCGGCGAGCGGTCGGCCTTGATATCGACGCGATAATCCCCGCGGAAGTAGGGCCGGATCACGGCGGCGCTGAGTGTGGCTAGACGCCGGGCGAAGTCCATATAGGCGCGCAGTTCGGCGGCTGGCAGGGTGGGGGCAGAGATGGCGGTCATATCAACAGCCCTGGGGTGGTACTGGTGTCGTCGAAGTAGCTGCGGATCTCATCATGCCGGTCGGCGGGCACGATATCGCGGGCAAAGAACCAATACTGCCAGGGCAGCTTGCGGCCTTCGGCGATCGACTTGCGTTGGGCGACGGCGAGCTGCAGGTTGCTCTTGGCGGCGCGCAGATCGCCGCGCAGCGCCCAGCCGATGCCGGCCAGGTAGAAGATCACCCAGGGCGCGGAGGGTTCCTCGCGCAGCACCGACAGGACAATTTCGAGACCGTCTGCTTCCGGGTCGCTCAGATAGTAGTGCGCCAAGATATATTCTATGATGCTGGCTTGGTCGCTCTTGGTGATATCCGTCGAGATCACCGAGTCGAAGGTTTGGCGCGCCTTGGCCGTATGCCCCATGTGCTGCTGGCTGACGCCGCGCCAGAAGGCGGCACGCACCGGGCGGGCGCGGTCGAGGTCGATGTAGCGCTGCGCCTCGACATAGCGGCCCTGGTGGATCAGGCGGCCATAGAGCAGGTGCAAGTTGTCGGCATAGGCGCCGCCCAGCTTGATCACATCTTCAAAGGCGGCGATGCCGCCCTCGATATCGCCCATCTCGAGCAGGGTGATCCCGCGCAGACCGGCCAAGTAGGAGAGATCGCTGCGTTCATCCTCGGCGGTGCGCTCTGGGGAAGCCGGCGTGCCGTCGATCACTTGCGCCATCTTTTCCAGCACGGGGATCGCCTGGGCAGGCTGCCCGGCGCGGATATAGCCCATGACAAGCTGGCCCCAATCGCCCAGTTCGGCCTCCGGTGTCTCGGCCAGAGCGCGCAGCCTGGCAAAGGCTTCGTCGCTGCGGCCTGCCTGCAGCAGCACCTCCACGGTCAGCCCGTCCAGCATCTCGCGTTCGTCTTCATCGATCACAGGCCGGAGTTGGGCCAGGACCGCCAGTGCGTCGTCATAGCGGTCACGGATGTTGTAATAGCCTTGGAGGTCGAGCGCGGCGGCCATCATCAGGTTGTACAGGCGGCGGTTGGCGGCATTGCGGCGGGCCGGCGGCAGCGCGACCAGCCCATCCACGACCTTGCGGTAGAGCGGGATGGCCTGGTCATTGTAGTTGCGGGCAAGCTGCTGGGCCTGGAGCAAGAGATCTTCCCAACTGCCCTTGACGGGCTGGGGCGCGGGTTGTGCGGGCGAGCGTGTGTTCATGGAATCCGTTTCGTCGGGCTGGTCAGCCCCCAGCGAGCGCCGGCTGGGGGGTGCTAGCTGTTGTCGATTTCGCGTTTGACGGTGGAAAGCAGCGTGTCGGCGCGCAGCTCGGGCAGGTTGTAGCAGGCGCCGCCGAGCGAGATCGCCAACTTCTGCGCCAGGCCGCGGTCGAACGCGGCATGCTCCATGTTGACGACGATTGAGCGCATGGCCGACTGTTCAAACAGTTCGGCGATACGCATCGCCTCTTCTTGGGCGGGCATGCCGGTCATGCTGACATTGCCGGCCCCGTCGGTCAGCAGGATCATGAGCGGGCGCAGCTCGCTGTCGCGGCGGCGCGCATTTTCGATGACCTGCCAGGCCATGTAGAGGCCGCTGCTGAGCGGCGTCTTGCCGCCGACGGGCAGGTCGCGCAGCGCCTTTTGCGCCAGGTCCACGCTGCTGGTCGGCGGAAGAACCAGGCG
>QEUY01000815.1 GCA_003577365.1 Chloroflexota bacterium
AGCAAAGAAGTAGAAGAGCCAGGTTGGGACATCTGACCCTTGACGCTGCGGTGGTGGGCTGCATATACTGGGGGAACATCGCGCTTTGCTCCGCTGCGTGGTCGTCATGTACGGCTGACGGCAAAGGAATAAGAGATGATCTCCCGCCGGCTTGCGTACCTTTGTGTGATCCCCGCGGTTCGGCCGCGGCAGTTTTTGCGCGCCCTGCTGTTGCTACTTGTTCTCGTCCTGACGGCGGCCTGTCTCCAGGCCGATCCACTGGTCATGCCTATCCAGCCCCAGAGTCCTCTGACAGAGACACAGTTAGAGGTGTTCAAATCGCCGTTGACGAGCGGCCAACCAGTGTCTCCAGTGGAGCCATCTTCGAGCAAAGAACGTGTCCCCGGATTTGAAATGTATGCCGAGATGCTGGGCCTCCCCTACGAAGAGGCAGAACGACGGCTGCTGCTGCAAGCGGCGATGAATGAAATCGAGATCAAGATCGCTGAAGCTGAACCGACCTACGCCGGTTCCTGGATGCAGCACGCACCGGTGTTTGGCCTGGTCGTGGCCTTTACGCTCCCGGTTGCGGAGGGCAAAGCGCTTGTTGCCAAGTATTTGGAAAACGTGGTCTGGGCCGATCAGGTGATCGTCGTACGGCGACCTTACACACTGGCCGAGCTGACGGAGATGTTAAGGTTAGTCGGTGAAACTCTTCAGGAGGTTGAGGGCCTCGACGACTTGATCTACGCGAGTGGCCTGGATATTCCGATGGGGAAGGTGAGACTCTATACGCCAGACCCACCTACCCTGCATGAGAAGTTGGTACGCGAACAGATCTTTCAAGGGACTGGCATTGCGATCGACGATATCGAGTTTGTGTTTCAAGCGCAGCCTATGGTACCCGCCGGCGAGCCGTAAACGCCTGCCCGGACCCCGGCGCTAAAGTCGCCGGGCTAAACAACAACGCCCCCTTGCAGGGGGGCTTGATGTGATTGCAGGTGCGGCTTTCTAGCCATGTGCGCGCCGCCAGCGGTACCGAAAACCGCACCTACGCCTTCTTCTTTTTCTCTCCTTTGCGACTTTGCGGTAAACCTGCTCTGCTCCTACTGCCTACTGCCCATCTGCCCACTGCCTTTCTGCTCTGGCCTTTGCGCCCTCTGCGCCCTTTGCGGTGAAGTCTCTCTCACTCCGCCAGCTTGGCCTGCAGCCAGGTCACGACCTCGCCGTCGGGCACATCGACCTGGTCACCGCTGTGCAGGTCTTTGACCGCCACCACGCCCGCCTCCACCTCGCGCGGGCTGAGCAGCAGCGCATAGCGGATCTTGCGCTCGTCGGCATACTTGAACTGCCGCCCATAGCGGTCGGTATCGGGATAGACATCCACGCGCAGCCCAGCGCCGCGCAGCCGGTGCGCCAGACGCAGGCTTGGCCCCGTCGTCTGCTCGTCGTAGAGCGTGACCAAAGCCTGGGGCTGGCCGCTCAGGCGCGGGGGGAACATGTTCTGTTCCTCCATCAAGAGTAGAAGGCGCTCCAGACCCAGGCTAAAGCCACAGGCCGGGATGCTCTGCCCGCTGAACATGCCGATCAGGTCGTCATAGCGCCCGCCGCCGCCGCCCGACCCGCTGAAGCCGGGGAAGTCGACCTCGAAGATCGGGCCGGTGTAATAGCTCAGCCCGCGCGCCAGATAGGGGTCGACGCGCAGATAGGCCGCCGCCGGCCCGTGCGCGCACAACGCTATTACCTCTTTGAGGCCGGCCACGCCCTTGCTGCCCAACTCCGACCCTTCCAGCACGTCGCCCAGCCAGGCGAGCATGGCGGCGTTGCCCTCCGTGGGCGCGGCCTGTATCGTGTCGAGCAGAATATTGGCGACTGGGTGGGTGATGCCGCGCACGTCCAGTTCATCGCGCACGCCCTCCAGCCCAATCTTGTCCAGCTTGTCGATGGCGACCAGCGCCGAATCTTCCAGTGTAGGCGGCACGCCCGCCGTCTCCATCAGCCCGCGCAAAATGCCGCGGTGGTTGATGCGCAGCGCAAAGGGGTGATCCACGCCAAAGCCCAACTCCTGCAGGATTTGCGCGCCCGCGGCCAGCACTTCGGCCTCGACCGTCGGGCTGGTGGAGCCGACGATGTCCACGTCGCATTGGAAGAACTCGCGGTAGCGCCCCTTGGCCGGGCGGTCGGCGCGGTAGACGGGCTGAATCTGATAGCGTTTGAAGACGCGCGGCAGTTCGGCGCGGTATTGGGCGACGACGCGCGCCAGCGGCACGGTCAGGTCATAGCGCATCCCGGCGTCGCTGATGCTCTCCTCGCTGGGGTGATCGGCCAGCGCCTCGTCC
>QEUY01000816.1 GCA_003577365.1 Chloroflexota bacterium
CACGTCAGCGGCCTGAACATCCCGCGCGACCTGGCGCCGGGCTTCATCACCGACATCGCCGAAGCGCCGGACGGGGCGCGCTGCGCACGGTGCGAGGCCGGGCGACTGCGCGTGCGGCGCGCGATTGAGCTTGGGCATCTGTTCAAGCTCGGCACGCGCTACAGCGAGCCGGTGGGCATGCTCTTTCAGGACGAAGACGGGGCGCTGCGGCCCGTGGTCATGGGCAGCTACGGTATCGGGCTGGAGCGGTTGATGGCGGCGGTCATCGAGCGGCATCATGACGAGTGGGGCATCATCTGGCCACCCAGCATCGCGCCGTTTGACGTGCACCTCGTCACGCTGGGCAAGGATGAGGCGATCGGCGCGCTGGCGACCCGGCTTTACGATGAGCTGCGCGCTGCCGGGCTCGCCGTGCTGCTGGACGACCGCGCCGAATCGCCGGGCGTCAAGTTCGCGGACGCGGACCTGATCGGCGTGCCGCTGCGGGTGACGGTCAGCCAGAAGGCACTGGAGCGGGGCGGCGTCGAAGTGAAGCGGCGCGGCGAGGCCGAGCGCTCGGTGGTTGCGCCGGACGCGGTGGCCGCTCTGCTGCGCGAGCGCGCGCCGGACCGGGCTGCCGTCTAGGGCGCCGGGTTGGTGGATATCATCCCCCACACCCCAAACCCCTCTCCCTGTGCGACTGCGTCGCGGGGAGAGGGGCTTTCACGGGTTGCGCGCTCCCGTTCTCCCCGCGTGCGAGGGCTGAGGGGGCCGGGGGATGAGGGGCGGTATCGATCCGGCGGGCACGGTGCCGGGATCGGGCGGCATAGAGAGCCTGCGCCACCCGCAGGGGCCGAGCTTGCTTGGCCCGCTGTAGATATCCGGCTCATGCGAATGTGGGGGCAAACGCGTGGGATAGGTGGCGCCCCCTGGGTGCATTTCAAGTTTTAGGCAATATCAAGCGGCGAGCCGCCATAGACGGTCGAAATCATGACCCAACACCGCCCCACGTAGAATGAGCATGCGGTGAGCGCCAGGGCGTGACCAGCGCATCCCCGCCGCTGAAAGACGCGCCTTGAATTGCTTGATGCCACTTTCAATGGTACCGGAACCGATGGGATACCCATTTTCGCGGAATTCGTGATATTGCATGCGGCGCTGATGGACATGAAAGTAGCGGCTCTGGTCGGTTAATCCAGCCTGGTCGAGCGGGCGTGTGATGCGGTCGATCAAGCCCGCGAATAAGTCGTCCAGGCGCTGGCGATACCAGGTGTGTGCCCGTGCGTCGTCATCCGGACACAAGGCATGGGCCGCCTGGGCGAGATGCTGCGTGGCATGATACCAATCCACAATTTGCACGCTATCCGGAAAGTAATCGGGCGCCAAGGCCCAAATCCATTCGGCGCCATCTGCCGTGACGCTCGATTCAGCCGCGCTGGGCACATCGTGCGCGACGGCTAAGGCCCATAAGGCGGGGGCAAACTCGGTGACCGTGCCTAACACGGCTGTATACGTGATATTGACGCCATGGGCATAGTCGCTCAGTTCTCCCGTGCGTGGGTCGCGTTCCAGGTGTATCTCGACATCAAAGACTGCACCCGCTTTGATTTCCTTCCAGCCCTCGCCGCGAATGTTGACCATCCCACCATCTATACTCACCCCCTTACGCTGGTGATGGTCATGCGCGGCATCGCCTACCTGCACGCGTTCCGGCTTGACTTGGGCACGCTCGTGTTCGACCCAGGCTTGGAGCCGTTCACCATACTGCTGGGTCTGACGCCAAATGCTGCTGGCTGGGATCAGCCTCCCGCCAATCCGCTCAAAGACTTCCGCACATTGCTCAAAGGGTAACAACCCGCTCAACCACACCATCTGTTTGGCACAGCCCACACTATACACGCTTTGCGTGATGCCCCATCGCTCATCCTGGGGGAAAAAACCCCACGTGGCATTGCTCACAGTAGTAGTAGCTGCGCTTAACCTCGATTTCGCCGGCTTCTGTGACCACTTTGCGCCGCTGTTTTCCCTTGTTGTGCATCGGCTGTTGGCACTTCGGACATAACGGGCGTTCCGTGTCTTGTGTCGCTTCATGGGCCTCAATCAAGGCTTGCAGCACCTGCGCTTCGATTTCACTCCCTGCTTGTTTCACCAACCGTTCCATGTCACTCAACGTAATCTTGTCGCTCGGTGGCTGTTGCGCGATCAGTTGCTCAATCGTAGCTTCCAGTTGCGCCATCAGGCGGGCTTTCAGGTCGTTTGGCTCGGACATCGGCATGACTCCTGTTCTTGGGGTCCGCCGATCTTATCCGCTTTTGCCTAAAACTTGAAATACACCC
>QEUY01000817.1 GCA_003577365.1 Chloroflexota bacterium
CATCCGGCGCTAAAGACGCCGGCCAAATGACAACATCCGGCACAATGGGGCTAGATTGTAGGCGCGGGTTGCGCGGGGTTTCAACAGAAGGTTGGGGCGCCTGTCATTCCGTTCACGCAGTGCGGCTTTGCCGCCGTTGCCGAAGTGGGGCGCAGCCCCAGTGAAACAAGGAAACTCTCTGGGCCAGTGTATCGCCCAGAGAGTTTCCTCGCTACGTTCGAAATGACAGGGAATGTTGTCCTTCGCCCTACCCGCTTTGTTTAGTGGCTGTGCCCTGCCGCTGCCGGGGCTGCCTCCGCCGTGACCTCGGCACGGGCGTCTTGGCCCACAATCGCCGTATACAGGTCGTGGACATAGGTTTCGAAGATCAGTTCGGCCTCGACCCGTTCGCGCTGCGCCGCGACCGTCTGCTCTTCCTCGGCGTGGGCGCGTGCCGCTTCGATGGCGGCGTATTTGGCGTCGATTGACTCGCGCATGGCCTCATCGAGCACAGCATAGACCCCCTCCAACTCACCGCTCACCAAAGCGGCCTCTGCGCTTTCCAGGGCGGGGCCAAACTCCACATCTTGCTTCAACCCGGTGTAGGCCGCGCCTTCGCCCATGCGGTGCAGGCGCACCGCGGTTTCAAAGAAGAAGGTATCGGCCAGTTCGCGCGCCTCCGGCCCCAGCTTGCGGACTTCACGGGCGTGGTCAAAGGCCGCGGTCAACTCGGCTTCGGCATCCGCTTTGACATAGGGCAGCACCAACTCGACATCGCCCTTGGCGAGCGCCTGCCGCGCCGCCTCCACCACCGGGCCGTTGGTTGAATCGCAGTGGGCCTGGGCAGGCGCGGGATACAGCAGCGCGCCCGCCGCGATCATCACGGCGACCGCCAGCAGCCCCAGCTTGCTCAACCAATGTGTGCGGACCAAATGCAGGTTCATCTCTTTCTCCTTTTGTTTGTCGGGTTACATCGTACAAGCGAACGATGCCCCCACTCTAGGCGAAAGCGGGCTGCATTTGAATGATCTAAATCAAGTTGCCGTCATCACGGGGCAAACGGATCGATTGAGGGAGCCGATCTGCGCCTCCCGCGCCTATACCTCCTGCGCGGCAGCAGCCAGCCCCTCCAGGTCTGTGATGGCGACCCACTGCCGCCCGCTGCGGATCAGACCCTGCTTTTGAAACTGGCTCATCACGCGGCTGGCGCTTTCCACGGTCGTGCCGGCCATGTCGGCCAAATCCTGCCGCGCCAGCGGGACCTGGATCAGCAGCCCCTCGTCGTGAGGTTCTCCCAGTTTTTCACCCAGCTTGAGCAGCACGGCGGCGATACGCCGCTCGACGGGGAAGGCGCTGAGTTGGCGGATCGTCTCATGCGCGGTTTGCAGCCGTTCGGCCATCACCTGCAGCACAGCCACGGCCACGGCAGGATATTGCAGCAGGAGCTGCTGAAACTCCTGTGCATTGATCCCCAACGTGCAGACGCCGGTCTGGGCCTGGGCCGTGTCGGGGTAGGTCGCGTCGCCCAAGAGGGCAAGGCTGCCAAAGAAGTCGCCGGGGGCAAGGATATCAAGCACTACATCTTGCCCGGCCAGGGTATGGCGGCTGATCTTGACCTTGCCGCTCGCCACCACATAGAGCCGCTGGGCCGGGTCGCCGGCAAAGTAGATCGGCGCGCCGGCCTCAAAGCCTTCCTCGCGAAAGCGCCGGTTGGCCTGGTTCAGCTCATCCGGGCCGAGTGAAGCAAAGAAGGGCACGCGCCTCAGCACCTTCAGCCGCGTGTCCACGCTGCACAGGTGCGGCTCGGCAACCTCAGGGGTGATCGGGATCGTTCTACGTTCTGACATGGCCTAGCTCTCAAATCCAACTGAGCAAACGCGACTATGAGGCTATATTTTTACGCTCATACCGATAACTCCTGAGCGTATCCAGTACATTCCAGTCTAGTATAGCCTGCCACAGCCGGTTTTTCCAGCCCTGTCAACCGTGCTGGCCCGGCTTCCCTTGTGCCGCAATCGCCTTGCGCAGAATCTCCAGGAACTCGTCTAACGGAACACGGTGGATGCGTGCCGCCCATTCAACCGTCAGTGCTTTGGCGATCAACCTGCGCATCGAATATTGTCCTACACGCTTGACCCCAAAAACCTCCATGACCTCAGCAATGTCGCCATATTCTTCCAGCAGATCGGATACATAGGTGTCTTTTGTGATTTCCATCGCGCACTCGCTGCATCTATCGGGAATTCTGCAGATGGTTTGGGATAAGCATAACCGCTCCGTGGCAGATGATCTTTGACCTTTGTCGGATCTGTGGGTGTGTCGGATCTGTGGG
>QEUY01000818.1 GCA_003577365.1 Chloroflexota bacterium
GTGGTGGAGAACGCCGCCGTCCAGATCTGGACTGGGCTGTTTGGCGTGTTTCCGGCGGACTGGGCGCCTGCGCCCGCCGAACTGCTGTGGCCGGGGACGCAGGTCTATGTCAGCGGCGGGCCGCAGTCGGATGACCCCAGCCGCTTTTTGGCGGCGCAGGTGCGCATCGCCGCCATGCCGCCGCAGGAGCGCGCGCGGCTGTTGAGCCTGCCCGATCTCGCGGTGCCGGTGGGCCAAGGTTTGGCGGTGGGGATGATGGGCAGCCGCGAGGAGCCGGGCGTCTATCTGTTGGAGGCGTCGGGAACGCTGCGCCAGCTTTGGACTGACGAGCGCGCCGCGGCCTGGGCCGGTCCTGATGCCGCGGCGGGGGTGGTCGTCAGCACGCAGGATGCACCCGCCGGCCCCAATCGCTTTAGCTGGATCCGGGACGACGGCACCGGGGTGCAGATCTTTGCCCAGCCGTTTCATTCGCTGCGCGGGGTGGTGGCCGATGCGTTTGCCGGGCTGTGGTGGATCGAGACGCCCCAGGCCGATCTAGATCAGTGGCAGCTTTGGCACTATGATCCGCAGACGGGGCGGCTGGCGCTCTGGCTGCGCGCCACGGGGGCGCTGTTTCAGAGCGCCAGCCCGGTGATCCAGGCCAATCTGACGCCGGTGCTGGTGGCGGTCTATCCGGAATATGGCCCGGCGAGCGGCGCGCTGAGCCAGGTAACGCTCCTGCTCGACAGCGTGGGCCAGGGGGGGCAGCAGCTGTATACCGGCGTCTTTCGTGTGACGGTGAAGGGCGATACAGGCGCGGGCGGCGAGGTTGTGGGCACGCCGCAACTGGTGTTGACGCCTGATGCCTATCGCGGCCCGCTTCAGGTCAGCCCGGATGGGACGAAGCTGGCCTATTTTGTCTATGACCCGGAGCACGCCAGCCTGACCTCCGGCCTCATCCGGCCTGCCAACCAACTGCGCGTCTTGACGCTGAGCGGTCGCGGGGCCAGCACGATCCGGACGGTCTATGCGGCCGAGAACCGTTTCGAGTTTCTCGCGCCCAATCTGGGCTGGCAGGGCAATGAGCGGCTGGTGGCAGCGCGCGCCCGTTTTGCCCCCGGCGACACCTTTGGCATTGAACGCTTTGGGGTGGTGTTGGTGCAACTGCCTGGCAGCGACCAGCCGAGCGGCGTGGTGCAGGTGCGCAGCTATCTGTTCCCCAACCAGCGCGACCTGCGCGATTTTGCCGTCTGCCGGAATGGCCCGTACACGCTGACGGTGGCAGGGCTGGAGGATGGCAGCCTGGAGCTGGCGCGCTGGGATGGCACGGACCGGCCCCAGGCGCTTTTCCTGCTGCCCGCCAGCATGAGCCGCGCCTTTCTCTGCTGGCAAGCGCCCGACAGCCTGCTGGAGACACCTTAGGGGAAAGCGATGCCCAGGCGAGGGTTGCCGGAGTGGCTGGAGGGCTGGGTCTATTTTGCCGACCTGGTCGATCTGGGGCTGGCCGTTATGGCCGGGCTGCTGATCGCGCTGATGGTGGTCTGGTGGATGCAGCAGACCCGCGTCTGGTTTCGCATTGTGATGGTTACTTTTTTGGCGGCGCTGTTGATGTGCATCGCCGGCTATTATCTCTTTGTCGTGCCGCCCTACTATGCGGGCTGCCCATCGGGCTGCACAGGCTGGCGCGGCTTTCCGCTGCCCATCGCGCTGATCGACCTGCGCGGGGTCAGCCATGTGGCGCTGCTCGATTTTCTGCTCAACCTGCTGATGCTGTGGCTGCTGTGGCTGGGGGCGAGCGTGGTCTGGCGTTTGGTGGGGGTGGCGATGCAGTGGGAACAGCGTTCGTGGCGGTCGAAGCTGCTCTTTTTTGTCTTTTTGGCGCTGCTGCCCTGGGCGTTGATGCCGCGTATTTTGGACCCGCCCCAGCCGCGCGTGGTGGATGAGGACGCACGGCTGGCGAACAACGCGCGCCGCTCCGCCGAATTTACCTATCGCATCACCGGCATCTGGGTGCAGCGGCTGGCGCTGGAGGATATCCGCCGTCTGGCGCCGATCACCAACCCTGAATCGATGTTTGGCGAAACCCAGGTCAACGAGGTCTGTCTGCGCGGCTACACCTATTTCTATCTGCCCTGGCGGCGCTACCGCATCACCTTGGACCCCAGCGGGCGCACGGCGCTGCGGCTGGACGAAGTGCCGCTGACGGGGTCGTGCTGGGAATAGAGAGTTTAGCGCGTGCTGCCGTCCTCGCCGTAGATCTCTGTCTGTGGGAAGAAGGCCGACCACGCAAACCAGAAGTGGTCGAAGGCCAACACCGGCTCTAGCTGT
>QEUY01000819.1 GCA_003577365.1 Chloroflexota bacterium
CCTGGCTGCGCCCCGGCCTCAACCGCATTGTCGTCACTATCGCCCATGCGCCGCCGTTGATCCAGGATCGCCGCTTCACCTATGACGACATTCAGCTCACCGACGTGCGGCTTGAGCCTCCCCCATTTTAATCCCCTTCCGGAGAGCGATTCATAAATCAATCGGGCAAAAAATGAGCAAAGTGTTCCGTCTGCTGCGATAATGGAGTTGCCAAAAAACCAACGCAGAAAACGGAACACTGGTAATGAGTATATCACAGAAATCGACCAAGGAAGTAACCCACGCGGTAACCGAAGAAGTAACCGAGACGTTGGAGCAATGGCAGGCGGTTCCCGAAACGGCGGCTGCGTTGTGGACATGGGCGAGCCAGAAGCATTATGCGGTGGTGTTGGGGCAGGCGGGGGAAAGCCACGCGATTACGATGCTCAATGCGCGCTTCGACTGGTTGGAGGTGGAGAAGCAGGCGCAGGCATACCGGCGCTATGCAGGCAAGCGGGGTGTGCCGGAAACGCATACGGTGCGGCGGCTGTGCCGGGGGCTGGTGCTGAAGCACTACTACAACTGGTCATATCAGACGACGGCGCAGGAGGTGTGCCGGCAAGTCCTCTATCGCGGCTTTGTCGGCTACAACTTGAACGAGCGCACCTTTTCTGCCGTAACGCTGGAACGGTTTGAGGTGTGGATGCGCGAGCATCACCCTACCCTGATGTTTGCGGTGTCGCTGAAACAGATCGACGAGGATTTCCCTGAAGAAAAGACGGCGCCCCAGATCGGCGACACCTTCGCCATGCGTTCACGGGCGCATGAACAGAGCCGTACACAACTGCTGCGCACCCTGGGGCTGCGCATCATGACGCAACTGGAGAGGCTCTCCCCACAGATGCACCAGTGCATCGAGACAACGGCGCCCAGGGAAGCGCTCTTTGGCGCCGCCAACGAACAACGGGAGTGGCGGCAACAGAAGCACGATCTCACTGACCTGGAGGAACGCACGGCGCGTGCAGCGCATCACCTGCTGCGTGCGGTGCGTGAGGAGTTGGCGTCGGCGCCCAGGACGCAAGATGTGGTCAGGCTGGCGCTGGAGCGCTGGCTCGGCTATCTGGACAAGGTGCTGGGCGACGAGTTCGTGCTGACGCTGAACGAGCGGGGGGTGTGTACGCAGGCAACCTTGCGCACCCAACACGAAAAGGGCGCCTATGCGATCGGCAGCGCCATCGACCCGGAAGCAACCTTCCGTCTGCACGGTGAGCGCTGCGACCTGGGCTACAACATCGGCTTGCACGCCACAACGCGTTTTATCCGCGCCGTCGACGGCAAGACCGGCGCCACCCCTGACAGCCAACTGGTGGCGCCAGCACTGGCGAAGCAGCTCAAGCAGTTGGGCATAGTTCCCCCCAAGTTGATCTACGACCGGGCCGCAGGGTCGCCCAAAATCTTTGCCGAAGTCGATAAGGCAAGCGGCGGCAAGACCCAACTCGTGGCGCGGCTGATTGACCACGCCAAAGGCAACCCCTACTTTGGGCCGCAGGATTGCACGCTGGGTGAGGATGGCATCCTCACCTGCCCGGCCGGACGCACGACCTCCCGCGCCTATCGCGCCAAGAGCGGCGACGGCTGGCACTACCGCTTCCTCGCCAGCGACTGTCAGGGCTGCCCGCTCATCGCCAAATGTCGGCGCAACCAGGAAACGCCCAAGGGCAACCGCAGCTTCTTCATCTCCGACTATGCCTATCACCAGCGCAAGGCGCTTGCCTATCTCAAGACCGAGGCGTTCCAGCAGGACATGCGTCTGCGCCCGGCCATCGAACGCATCATTGCCTGCCTGGTGCGGTATCACAACGCCCGCACCGCCGCCAGCTACGGCGTCGCCAGCGCCGACTACCAGGCGCACATGAGCGCCATGGCCTTCAATCTCAAGACCTGGGTCACACTCACCCGAGAAAGGAGGAAACTCAAACGCACCTGCGTTGCTGACGACACCGGCTAATCGGCGTCACCACGCGGCTGGTGCAACCGAAAAACCTGAGCTTGAGGGGGAGAAAGCGACTCACCACGCCTCCGCCTGCGCCGAATTGCGCTGCAAATGCCCATTCTCCCCACATTTTCGCCGATCCGGGCCTGAATTTCGACCCTTTTCCCCGTTTCGCAGGGTCGAACCCGCAAAAAAAACAGGCCGCCGGTCGGCGACCTGCCCCCATCCCTGATTTATGAAACGCTCTCCAATAGCGTTTTTATTACACCCCGCCTAATCCGCCGCTTCCCACCACCCGTGCTACAATACCCAAATGTTTTTGCGCAAGAC
>QEUY01000820.1 GCA_003577365.1 Chloroflexota bacterium
GTGGCCGCGGGGTTAAGCGCGGCCCAGTGGCTGCCCAGCCTGGAATTTCTGCGGCTGAGCGTGCGCGCCGATGTTAACTATGCCTTTGTCAGCGGCGGCTTTCCCTTGCAGGATAGCTGGCAGTTGCTGCTGCCGGGCGTGTTGACGACCTATTCGCCGCTCTATATCGGGGTCGGCGGGCTGCAACTGGCCCTGTGCACGCTGATCTGGGCAGCGCGCGGCTCACAGGTGCGAGCAGACGCGCACGGCGCGCTGCCTTGGCGCGCCGGGGTGGGCTTCTTTGGCGGAATGGCGTTCTTGGCGCTGCTGGCGTCGTATGGCGGCCACGGGCCGCTCTATCCGCTCTTATACCGATTCGCGCCGGGCTGGAACCTCTTTCGCGGGCAGGAACGGGCCGCGTATCTGGTGGCGCTGGCGCTGTGCGTGCTGGCGGGCTATGGGCTGGCGCTGACGCCGCGCGTGAGCGACGCATGGCGGCGGCGCGGGGCGCTATGGAGCGGCGCGGTCACGGTGGCCGGGGTCTATGCGTTTGGGCTGCTCTGGCAGATGCCGGGGCGCACGGCGATCGGCAACGGCGCTTATTTGCTCATCGCTGCCGAGACTTTGATCGTGGGCGCGGCGGTGGCGCTGATGGTCTGGCTGCCGGGCTGGCCGCGGCGCAAGACTCAGCTTTTGGTGGTGTTGGTGGCAGGTATGCTCTTTGTGGCCAATGCGGGCACGAACCTGGACACGGGGACGCCGTCTGAGAAGACGCAGGCTGCACCGGAGATGCGCGCCGTGCAGCAGGCCGTCGCCGAGAGTCGCGCGACCACTGGTGTGCCGGGACGGGTCTACAACGAGTATCGTGTCTATGACGACTATGGGATGCGCGCCCAGGTGGAAGATGTGTGGGGCAGCAGCCCGCTGCGGCTGGCGCGCTATGCGCGCCTGTTTGAAGACTTTCCGCTGGACCGTATGTGGCGGCTGTTGGGCGTGGAACATGTGCTGACCTGGCGGCGCGAGCTGTTTGGCCCGACGGAGCGGCTGGCCGAGTTCCCGCAGGCGGCGGATACGACCTATCTGCACCGTCTGCCCGACGCACACCCGCGCGCCTGGTGGGCGGATGCCGTGCAGGTGGTAGACGACGACACAGCCTGGCAGATGCTGGCGGATCATCAGGTGGACCTGGATAGCGTGGCGCTGCTGGCGCAGCCGGTCGGCATCGACGTGGCGGCAGCGCCCGGCGCGTCGGCTGTCCGGCTGACGCGGCTGGCCCATCACCGGCTGCGGGTGGAGGCCAGCCGCTCCGTGCCGGGCTTTTTGGTCGTGGCGGAGAACTGGATGCCAGGCTGGCGCGTGACCCAGGTGCGTTGTGCGGAGCCGGCGGCCTGCGTGCCCGGCAGCGCGCCGGGCGGTCTGCTGCAGCCGGTGCGCGCCGACTTGACGCTGGTCGGCATCCCGCTGCCCGCGGGCGAGGTTGCCTTTGATCTGGTCTATGCGCCTGCCAGTGTGCGGTGGGGGCTGTGGGTCAGCGGTGTGACGGCGCTGCTGTTGGCCGTGGTCATGGGGGGCGCGCTCGTGCGCCGCCTGAGCGAGGGCGCATGACCCGCGGCTGGGTGCGCCTGGCGCTGATCGGGCTGGTGCTGGCGGCGTTTGCGCTGCGCGTGTGGCGGCTGGACGCCCAAGAACTGCGCGGGGATGAGGCGTTTGGCTATTTCTTTAGCCTGGCCGCACCGCGCACCATCGTCGCCCAGACACTGGCTCTGGGCGAACCGCATCCGGTGGCGAGCTATTGGCTGCAGCACGGCTGGCTGCGGCTGGCGGGCGACGGCGAAACTGCGCTGCGCTTTCTGAGCGCGGCCTGGAATACGCTGGCCGTGGCCCTGCTGGCGCAGCTTGCCTATGCGCTGGGTCTGGGTGCGGGGGCGATGGTGGTGGGGACGCTGCTGATGGCGGTCAGCCCCTATGCGCTGTGGCACGCGCAGGACGCACGCATGTACAGTATGAGCCTGGCCCTGACCATGGTGAGCGTGGCAGCCGCGGTGCGCTGGTGGGCGCGGCCCAGTCTGGCCCTGGCAGTGCTCTATGCCGTCTGTGCGCTGCTGGCGCTGCATACCCATTACTATGCGGGGTTTGTGTTGGCCGTGCCCGCCGTGTGGGGGCTGGTGTGGTGTTACCGGCAGCGCGGCGGGCAGGCTGCGGCGCGCTGGCTGGCGATCCAGGCCGTGCTGGCGCTGCTCTACCTGCCATGGGCGGTGGCGGCGCTGCCGGTCGTGGCAGGCTATGGCGGCAATGGCGACTCGCCGGGCT
>QEUY01000821.1 GCA_003577365.1 Chloroflexota bacterium
CGCATCGTCGGCATCTTCTATCTGCCCGATGTGCTCGAAGCCGAGATCACCAGCGACCTGCAGCGCCGCCGCATCCGCGCCAATGCCTACGCCGCGCTCAAGGAACTCAACCATTTCCAAGAGACGCAGTCCTTCAAGGCGCTCTATCCCAGCGAGCAGCGCGAACTGCCCGACACGCCCTATGCGCCCTTTGACTTTATCTATCTGATCGGGCGCACCAACCGCGATGGGCGCAGCCTGGCGCGCAAGACCGACGCCGAAAACATGGCGGCGCACCTGATCCAGCTCACCACCATCAGCCACCTGAGCAGCGAAATCCTGGGGCTGGAGGTCAACGTCGTGCGCGAGCGGCTCTATGACCTCAACGGCGCGGCAGGCGAAGTCACCAACGAGCGCCAGACCAAGCGCGGCCACTTCCTGGTCTACAGCGGCTTTGCCACCTCGGCCCTGGTTGCGCCGCACGAATCGCTGAGCGAATTTTGGCAGCGCGCCTTTGTGGCCGACCTGGTGCGCCGTTTCGCCGCCGGGCCGTCGCTCACCGACCCGCGCAGCCCCATGCCCGCCGCCGATCTACAGCGCGTGCAGACGCTCTGGCATACCCTGCTGGCCCACCTGGTCAGCCGCTACGCCGCCGTGGACAACGACCGGCTCGACGCCGCCCTGGACGAGATCGGCGAGATGCGCGGCGTCTGGCATACCTTCTGGGAGCCGATCTTGCAGACCATGCGCCAGGCATTGATGGATACCGGCATTCGCGGCGCGCTGGCGCTGTGTGACCTATTGGGCGCGGGCAACTCCGCCGGCTCGCCCGATTCGCTGCCCCGCCAGCGCCTTTTCCAGATCAACGGCAAGCCTGTCGCCGAAGAAGACCGCGAACGCTGGCGCAAGCTCCTGGCCCAGCAGGGCGGCATGGCCGAACAACTACAGCAGATCGGCAGCAGCCTGGGCGAGCTGACGATGATGGCCTTTAACCCGCGCCAGGCGCGCGAGCGGGCGCGCGATATGGCGGCGCGCAAGGCTCGCTCGCGCATCTATCAGAAGCGCGACGCCGTCGAAACCACCCTGGTGACGCAGATCGGCAAA
This sequence comes from Chloroflexota bacterium, assembly GCA_003577365.1. Classification (GTDB taxonomy): domain Bacteria; phylum Chloroflexota; class Anaerolineae; order Caldilineales; family Caldilineaceae; genus QEUY01. The sequence continues at coordinate 1,084 of QEUY01000821.1, forward strand.
CAAGCGGGCATCCTGCGCGAGGCGCTGCGCGGCCAGATCGACACCTGCGCCGTCGCCCTGGCGCGCGCCAACCAAGAGGCAGGCCGGCTGGCCGACCGCATCGACCCGCGCACGCCCGACGGCAAATCCAGCACCAGCACCTATTATGAACTGGAGACCGGCGCGGTCAGCCGCGACTATCTCCAGCACTTCTACCGCCGCGCCGCCGCCGCGGTCAGCGCCAACGATTGGCACAACCTGCTCGCCCCGCTCTACAACCAGCTCTTGCAGGGCATGAGCGCGCTGGGCGCAGAGCAGATCTATACCCATCTCGACCAGGTGACCGCCGCCAACGGCGCGCTGCTGGAAAAGGTGCAGCAGAGTGTGGATATCAACCACATCATCACCACCCAACGCAGCGAAGAGATGGAGCGCATCCGCCAGCGCCCCGACAACCGCATCCACCAGTGGCTCGACCGGCTCAACCCCTACATCCGTTGGGACGCCGACCGCTTCAGCTTCCACGAATCGAACCTGGAGCATATCCGGCTTGCCGCCGTGCCTACCAACCGCCAAGACGACCCGAACCTAATGGCGGCCACCGTGGGCCAAGAGGACATCCGCTGGATCCCCACCGGCGACCCGACGCGCATGGATGCCGTCTGGATCGTGCATGGGCTGCCGGTGACGCTCTTGGAGCGGCTGGACGAGTTCCGCGCCCAATACGAAAACAGCCTCGATTTTCCCATTCGGGAGGAGTTTCATCTCAACCCCAGGTGGGCGGCCTTCCCGGAGATCACACCGTCCACATCGGACCGTGCGTTCGACCCGCTGCCCGCCTCCCATGTGGAGTCACTTCGCCGCCGTTCGCTCACCTGAGGCGTACCATGCTGGTCACCTACACCCACAGTCGTGCGGCCATCCTTTGCCTGGGCGGTTGGGGGCTGCAAGTGCTGCTCCATCTGGTCCCGCGCTTCCAGGCGACGCAGGAACAGCGCGCCGCGCTGCACGCTGTGGGGCCGGACCTCAACCAGATCACCAGCTTTGGCGCGGTCATCCCCGAACCGCTGCTCACCGGCGACGGGCAGGCCCAGTTCTATCTGCGCCGCCCGCGGCCCGACGCGCCCTGGACACCCTATTATGTCGAGCGGCTGCTGCTCGACCTGCAGCGCCGCACGCCCTCGGCCACCGAAGAGCGCGCCGCCACGCTGCTCACCGCGTCCGCCACACGCGCCGACCTCTTTACGGCCAGCCTGATCCACGCCGACTATGCGGCGCGGCTGCTGGAGACGCATGTCCTCGACCCGATCCGCCAGGACAACCTTGCGCCCGACGACCCTTTTGTCCAGACCACGCTCTATGTCGTCGCGCCGCTCTTTGAACCGCTGGCCTCAGCGCAGATCTGGCCGCTGGTCGCCGCGCTGATGGCGCGCATGGGCCGCCGCCATATCTCCAACGTCGTGGGGCTGTTTGCCACCGGCAGCTATGCCACCGACCTGACGCGCGGCATCGAAGACGCCGCCGCCGCCGGCGCGCTGCACGAGCTGGAGATCCTGACCGGGATGCGCGCCGACGAGGCGCGCCGCACCGCGCTGGCCGTCCAGATCGAAGCCACGCGGCCCACGCTCACCCACTACATCGGCGAGCGCCTCTTCGACCGCATCTATCTGCTCGACCGCGAAAAGAGCAACCAAGGGCTGGCCCAAGACAGCCACGAACTGGCGGTCTTGGCGGGCAACGCGCTCGAAGCCTTGGTCGTGGGCAGCGGCGACCTCTTTATCCAAGAGCAGTTGGGCTTTGCCGTCCACACCGCCGACGAGCGCCCCTACAGCCTGCTCGGCGCGTCGGCGGACTATGTGCCGGTCCACCAGATTTTGCACGCCGTCAACCGCCGCGAAGAGAGCCGCTTGGTGCGCGAATGGGTGCTGCGCAACACGCCCGACGAACCGCAGCCCAACCCGCTGGCGCGGCTGCTGGATCGCCAACCCGGCCCCAGCTTGGCCGAGCTGGGCTTTTCGCAGGCCCACGCGCTGCACAACCTGGCCGCACGCCTGCCCGAACTCTATGACAAAGAAGAACCGGAGGAGATCGGCGACCTGGGTGTGCGCCAAAGCTTTGTCTTTCCGCCCGCAGCCGCACATGAGCTGCGCCGCCTCACCCCGCTGGCCTGGTCCGACGCCTTTGACGACTACATCGCCCAGGTCCGCACGACCTTCGACCTGGCTGTGGGCCGCGCCGCGGTCGACGAAGCCTGGGGGCTGGCGGCCACTGCGCCGGAGACGGCCTTGGGCTTTGCCGCTGGGCTGGAAGCCGACGACCGGCTCTACCCGCAGTTGCTGGTCAAGATGCACAAACGGCTGGTCGACCTGCTGGCCGGGTCGCCCACCGGGTTGATCCGCGCCGCCGAGCAGACGCAGCGCTGGCTGCACGAAGCCGAAGAGGCGCTGCAAAAG
>QEUY01000822.1 GCA_003577365.1 Chloroflexota bacterium
CATCCAGCGCCAGCACAAGCGCAAAGCGATCCGCCGCATATTGCAGGCTGTGCAGCGTGGCCTGGGCCAGCCGCGCATGCGGCGCTGTGCGGCGGGCATGGGCGAGCGCCAGTGGATGCAGGTCCATGCCCAGCACGGCGCGCTGCGGCCAGCGCGCGCGGAGAATGTCCAACACCTGCCCGCCGCCGCAGCCGATCTCTAAGACCGGGCCGTCCGGCAGCGCCAGCCCGGCGAGCAGCGCCTGGGTCACGCCGCGCATGCCGCGGCTCCAGCCCGCGCTGGAGACCGCCTCGTAGAGCGCGGGCAGCATGGGCGCGGCGGCCAGGTCGGCGGGCGGCATCGGATTCCTAGGGCCTTCCGGCAACCGTCACATGGCCCAGATCGACCCCTGGCCCCTCGGCGGGCAGCCGCGTGCCGCTTGGCAGATAGAGGCCGGCGCGCAGCGCATAGTCGCCGGGCGGCAGATCGGCGGGCAGGCTGATCTGATATTCGTCCAGCACGCGCCAGCCGGGCTGCCAGCGCGTCGTGGGCAGGCTGCCGCTGCCGGGCGGGCTGTCGTGGCCGGCAACAACCGTGCCGCCGCTATCCACCACATGCGTAAAGACTGTCCAATTCGTGGCCGGGGCCGAGTTGACCAACCAATGCAGTTGCAGATAGAGGATTTCCCCAGCCTGCGGCGCTTGGGGAAACAGATCATAGCCCGCCAAGGTGATGCCGTCACCCAGCGGCGCGTCTACCCTCGTCTGCGGCGGCCGCGCCGGCGTCGACGCCGCAGGCCGCGTATAGACCTGGGCATAGACCTGGCCGGTACGGTTATAGAATGTCTTGTCTATAGTCGCCTGCGGCAGCACTTCGGGCAGCAGCAGCCGCGTGCGGAAATCCTCATGCTCGATCACCGCATAGTGCTCGGCGCTGGGGTTGGCGGCTGCCGTCAACGGGAAGACGGCGCGCCCGTCGAAGCTCACCGGCGGCGTGGGCTGTGTGCGCCAGGCAAAGGCCAACGTGGCGTGTTCGGCCCCGCGCGGGGTGATATAGACCGGCTGGCCTTGCGGCTGCGCCGCCGCCCACTGCCCCACGTCCCACAGCCCCACGTCAAAGGCGTAGAAGAGATCGGGCAGCGCGGCCCAGCGCACAAAATAAGCGCGCATCGCCTCGCCCGCCCCCAGGACGATCAGCAGCACCGCCGCCAGCCGCCCGGCCCAGGCCAGACGCGGACGCGCCGCCGCTTGCCAGATCGCATCCAGCCCGGCTCCGGCGAGCAGCGCCGCCGGAGCCGCCGCGCCCAAGACACGGTGAAAGTGGGGCGCGTATTCGCTGACCACACCTGGCAGCAGCAGCCCCACCAGCCCGATCAGCGGCAGCGCCAGGGCCGGGCGCGCCAGATGCCGTGCGGCCAGGAGCACCCCCAGGTAAAAGGGAAGCGCCTGCCAGAGGTTGAGCGCGGGCGCGCCGGGCAGGTTGCGCCGCGGGTCCAGGTCGCCGGGATGGCCGAAGGGGCCAAACATCTTCATCGTGGCCCAGAGCGCACCGCCGAGGGTAGCATCTGCCGGGCTGCTGGTCGCGCCGACGATGGCAAGCTGCGCTGGGCGCAGCAGCAGCAGATCCGGCTGCTGCGCAAAAAACCAGGCCAGCGGCGCGACGCCGAGCAGCGCCACGCCCGCGGCCAGCCCCAGCCCGGGCAGCCGCGCGCGTGCTTGGCCGCGGTCGTGCCAGAGCAGATGCAGCGCCGACGCCGCGGCCAGAAAAGGGATCACCCATGCGCCCTGATAGGCGTACATGCCCAGCGCCAGGACGAACCCACAGGCGGCGAAGGCGGCCCATGCACCGGTGCGCCAGCCGCGCAGCAGCAGCCAACTTGCCAGCGCCCAGAGCAGCGGGACCATCACCGGTTCGATCCCCATGCGGCTGAAGTGCAGATGCCAGCGCATCCCCGCCAGGGTCGCCGCGGCCAGCCAGGGCAGCGCCGGCGAGAGGCGTATGGGTTCATGGCGCTGCAGCTCGCGGCCCAACGCAAAGAGCGCAGCCACCCCCGCCACGCCCAGAATGGCCGCGATCACACGCATGGCGGTCGGGCCGGCCTCGCCGCCCAGCCAGGGCGCGACGGCAAAGCTCAACGCGTTGGCATAGGCGTTGAGCGGCGGCACGCCGAAGTTGCCGGTCAGGAAGAGGGGCCGGTAGCCTGGCTCGGTCAGAATGCGCCAGGCTTCCAGCCCCTCAAACGCTTCGTCAAAGTGAAAGCCGGGGGGGATCTGGTCGATGCGCCACAGCCGCAGCGC
>QEUY01000823.1 GCA_003577365.1 Chloroflexota bacterium
TGCTACGCCGTAAAACGAATATCGTCCACGCTCTTTGTCACCGAGCCGGTGTAGAGCCACGACACTTGGCGCAGCGTCAGCGCTTGGTCAAAGGTCGTCAGCGCCGAGACGCCGTCGGCAGGCACCACCACATGGAACCAGCGCAGCCCCGCCGATGCCGCCGTATGCAGCACACAGATGCTGGCGACCGTCCCCACAATCACCAGGTGTTCCACCTTCCAGACGCGGCTGAGATAGTGGTCGAGCGAGGTGTCATAGAAGCCATCATAGCGGCTCTTCTGCTCGACCAAGTCGCCCGGCTGTGGGGCCAGCGCATCCACGATCTGCCAGCCCCATGTCCCCTGGCGGCAGTGTTCGGGCCAGATCTGCCATTCGAGGTCGCCTTCGAAATGGGTATCCTGCGTATAGGCCACGTGCACCCCGGCGCGGCGCGCCGCAGCCAACAGACGTTGGATGTGGGGCACGGTCGCTTCGGCGGCGGGCACAACCAGGCTGCCGCCGGGCATCACAAAGTCGTTCTGCATATCCACCACAATCACCGCGCTCTTGGCCGCGGGCAGTTCCAACTGAGATTTGTAGACGATTTCAGGGACCTCGGCGGTCGCGCCTGGGATGGTCTCAAAGCTCATGGCGGTTTCTCCTCTCCGGTATTCGCACTGCTCTTACCGCATTGCTCGCACACACTACGCACACGCCGCTTAATGTGCGTTCCACACTAACCAGGTCCCGATTATGCACCGAATTGCGCGCTTTGTCCAGTGGGCGCTGTGCCGCCATACTCGGTTCGACCCCCGCCTGTGCTACAATGGGGCCACGCAGGGGCTATCTGCAACTGTCGAACGTTGGCCTGCGTAGTGATGCCTGACGGCGATGCCTGAGGGCGCGTCTGGCCCTTGGCTCGACATGATTGGAGCTTGATTTTGCTTGGGCACGGGTAGGGATGATCTCTTGCACCGCTTAATTTCACGCGACTACGACCAACTGCTGCGCCGCGAGCGCACCCTGCTGGAAAACCTACGTGTCCATCTGGCCCGGCTTGACGCCGGCGAAGAGGACCTGCATCTGCTCCAACGCAGCTTACAACAGCTTGACGAGCTGTTTCTGCTCGTGGTGGTGGGCGAGTTCAACGCCGGCAAGACCGCCTTTCTGAACGCGCTGCTCGGCAACCGGCTGCTCAGCGAAGGCGTGACCCCAACCACCAGCCAGATCCACCTGCTGCGCTATGGCGACCATCTGCATCAGGAGCCTTCGGGCGATGATTATCTGATCATCCAAGTGCCGGTCGATTGGCTGCGCGAGATCAACCTCGTCGACACGCCGGGGACCAACGCCGTCGTCCAGCGCCACCAGCAGATCACCGAGCACTTTGTGCCGCGCAGCGACCTGGTGCTCTTTGTCACCAGCGTCGACCGCCCCTTCAGCGAAAGCGAGCGCGCCTTTTTAGAGCGCATCCGCGAGTGGGGCAAGAAGATCGTCATCGTCGTCAACAAAATCGACCTGATCGAGCACCCGGACGACTTGGAGCAGGTGTTGGAGTTTGTGCGCATCAACGCCCGCCAACTGTTGGGCGTGGAGCCGCAGGTCTTTCCGGTCAGCGCGCGGCTGGCGCTGCAGGCCAAACAGGCCGCCCATGCCGAGGGCCACGCGCCGCGTGGCGATGCGTGGGAGCGCAGCCGCTTTGAAACGCTGGAGCGTTACATCCTCACCACGCTCGACGCGGGCCAGCGGCTGCAGCTCAAGCTGGAGAACCCTTTGGGGGTGGCCGCGCGGCTCATCGCCCGCTACGGCGAGGTCATCGCCGCCCGCCAAGATGTGCTCAAGGGCGACTTCCAAACGCTAGACACCATCGAAGAGCAGTTGACCGCCTATGAGGCGGATATGCGCCGCGACTTCAAATATCAGCGCAGCCATGTGGACAATGTGCTCTATGAGATGGCCGAGCGCGGCGACCGCTTCTTCGACGAGACGCTGCGCATCAGCCGCGTCTTTGACTTGGTCAACGCCGAAAAGGTGCGCGGCGAATTCGAGCGCCAGGTGGTGGGCGACACCAGCCGGATGATCGAGCGCCACGTCAACGAGTTGATCGACTGGCTGGTCGAGCGTGACTACCGTCAATGGCGCGCCGTGATGGACTACCTCAACCGCCGCGCCGGCCAACACGCCGGCAAACTGGTCGGCCAGATGACGGGCGAGTTTGAGTTCAACCGCCAGGCGATGTTGGCGAGCGTGGGCCGCGCCGCGCAGCATGTGGTGGACGGCTATGACCGCGAGGCT
>QEUY01000824.1 GCA_003577365.1 Chloroflexota bacterium
TTGTTGGCCGAGGCCAGCTTGCAGCCGCTTCCGGAAGACGGACCGCCCTTGGAAGAACAAGCCGCTCCGGAAGCAGACCCGGCTGATCGGATAACGCCCGCCGATGCAGCGTGGAACATCTGGCAGCATACCGTTTTGGACTGCCCACAAGACTTCCTGCCCGCTGTACCGAGTCTGGAGGGCGTCGCCCGCGCAAGAGAGCCTAACGGCTATCGTGCTTTGCGGGAAATTCTGGATTTTCTGGCGGAGGATATCCGCGGCTTTTTGAAGGGCATCCACCACCTGGGGCCGCTGCGCCCGCCGCCCAAGCGCCATTTTTATCTGGCCGATCAGCAGACGGGGCGGCTGAGCTATGAGGGCTTCTTGCACCACTATCTGGCCGCCCACGACGCCGGTCAAGGCGGTTTGAGCGCCATCAACGACTGGCTGGCGGCGTCGGATCTGCGTGTGCAGATGCGGCTCGACGTGGTGAGCAAGGCCGACCATCTCTATAAGCTGATGCTGACCAACCTGCCCAAGACACCGGTCTTCGAAGTCAACTGGTGCGAAGCGGGCTTTGGCAACACGCAGATCCTGCCGATCGTGGTCGAACTGCTGTTGGCCCCGCCCGGCAGCCTGATCCTGCTTGAACAGCCCGAACTGCATCTGCATCCGCGCGCCCAGGCCGCTCTGGGCGACCTGCTGATCTTGGCGGCGCAGCGCGGGATGCAAGTAGTGATCGAGACGCACAGCGAGCATCTGCTCTTGCGGCTGCGCCGGCGGTTGGCCGAGACGGTGGCGCAGGCATTTGCTCCCGCCTTGCAGGGAGATCCCAGATATTCTATCGAGGAAGAGGCGGTGCGCGTCTACTTTGTCGAGACCGTGGAGCGCCGCCATGTGAGCCATCTTTGGGAGGACACACGCCGCCGGCGTAACTTCTACGCGCCCCGGCGCAAGGGCCGCCGCCGGGTAGGCCGTATCTGGAAGGAGCCTCATCGCCACCGGCATGTCTACCTGACAAAGCAGCCGGAGCGCCGCCGACTGAGCCGCGTCCACACGATTCAGTTGGGCAAGGTGGGCGACCTGCGCGATCTGCCGCAGGGGTTCCAGGATTTCTTCTCCGACGATCTGTGGGAACTACTCGCTCTTGACGAGGCCATCCTCCGTATCCCACGCGAGCAACGCCATGGCTAGGAGCCACTGTCGCCAGGCTCTCATCGTAGACCCCAACTTGTTCCTGGCTGCCCTGCACGACGACGCCAGCCGGTGGTTCGTGGGGGCCCTCTTCAAATATTGGACCTACATTCATTTTGTATTGGATGAGTCTCCCGCCGCGCCGCCGGGCGCCGCTACGCCTGGCAGATCATCAGAAGAACACAGCCTCTACTTGTTCTACCAAACGCTAGAGCATAAGCATCCGGATCTTCACGTCCGGTTCAAAGAGTTGATGGAGCGCATCACCAGGCCTGATCCGGGAATCGTGTTTCGTCCGGCCACCCTCACGCCAACGCAGAAGCGGCAGGTCAAGAGCTTTCACTGTGACCAGTCGGTGGAGCCGACCATGCTTGCCTTGGGGGCCTCCGGCGCGCTGTGCGCCTGGGTCTGTGTGGTGGGCGATGGCAGTGACTGGCAGCTTGTCCATCTTCCCACTGACCCGCCCCCATGGAGTATACGCGGCGTAGATCACCCCAACACCTGCAAGCGGCTGCAGGGCAAGCCGACATTTAAACGGCTGCGTGTCAAAGCGGCTCTCGATGCGCAGGGAGCACTCACGAACTGGGCAGAGCGCGCCGTCGACTACATTTATCCTCGTACCCAGTTGCAACTGGAGCAGTTTGTCGCCGACTGCGATGAACACGAGTCGCAGTTTGTCGAGTTCAAGCAGCCCGACCCTTCTACCCATGCCCATGATGGATCAGCCCGGTCCAGCCCGTTTCTGACCTGGGAAATTATGGACAGCGCCATGGAGTCGGTCTGCGCCATGGCGAACACCAAGGGCGGCAAAGTGGTGATCGGCGTCAAAGACAAAAATGGGAAAGTCGTGGCGATGGATGGGTTTGTGCCCAGCTACGGCAAACGCGCTAGACCTGACCCAGACCATCCGGACAGAATCCCGGGGCGATACCCCGTCCACCCCTGTAGCTACGAGCAACTTTGCGATGTCATCCATGGGCATTTGGGCAAGATTGAGCCGAAGCTTTGTCAGCCCGACGAAGTACGCTTTGAAGTCTTTTATCTGGAGAATGGGCACGCCGTGATCGTGATTGAGGTCGAGCAGGCAGGTGCGATCAATG
>QEUY01000825.1 GCA_003577365.1 Chloroflexota bacterium
AAAGCAGTGGGTGTAGCCCTGGGCCTTGCCTTCGACGCTGACATCCGTGCCCCACTCAAAGTCGAGGATAGCGTCGATCTTGGCGGGCAGCGCGGCGAAAGCCTGCTCGACCGCCGCGATGTCGTCGAGGGTGGCGCTGGGCTTGAAGCCAAAAAGCACCACATGGCGCAATACTTTGTTCTGGATGTTGGCTTCTTCAGCAGCCATGATCCTCCCTTTCGGGTGAAGGCAAGCGACTAGTACTGTTCGACAAACCGGCAGAAGCGCTCCAGCGCCGGCTCCAGCACAGAGAAATCTGACGCAAAGCAGAGGCGCACGCTGCCTTCGCCGCCCGCGCCAAAAGCATTGCCCGGCGCGACCGCCACCTTCTGCTCGCGCAGCAGCGCCAGCGCAAAGGCCATCGGGTCGTCCAGCCCCATGACGCGTGGAAAGAGATAGAACGCGCCCTCCGCCTTGGGCAGCGAGATGCGCGCCACCGAGCGCAGCGCACCCGCGCAGTAGGCCATGCGCTCATGTAACTGCTCCACCAGCGCCGCCACCGCGTCCTCGCCCTGGATCAGCGCGGCCTCGCCGGCGCGCTGGATCATCGACGGCGCGTGCGAGACGATAAACTCGTTCAACTGCGCCGCCTTGCGCACCAGGTCACGCCGGCTCACCACCCAGCCCAGCCGCCAGCCGGTCATGCAGTAGGCTTTGGAAAAAGACTGCACCACGATCACGGCGTCGTCGCGCGTGCAGAGACGCAGGATCGACGGCGCGATCGGCCCCTCGTAATAGAGCCGCTCATAGACCTCGTCGGCCAGCAGCCAGAGGCCGTGCTGCCGTGCAAAGTCGAGCAGCGCCTGCTGTTCGGCCACGGTCGCCACCCAGCCCAACGGGTTCGAAGGCGACGTGTAGATCAACAGCTTGGTGCGCGGGGTCAACGCCGCGGCCAGCACGTCGAAGTTGGGCCGGAAGCGCACTCCGTCATAGGCGTAAGGCACGTCTACCGGCGTCGCGCCGTAGAGCTTGACGATCTCGCCGCCGTTGGGCCAGTTGGGCGTCAGCACCAGCGCCTCATCGCCGGGGTTGAGCGTACAGCGGATCGCCACGTTGAGCGCCTGCACGCCCGACGCCGTGACCATGATCTCGGCGGCAGGGTCGAGCGCCACCCCGTGGTGCGCGGCATAGTGCTGCGCCAGCGCGGCGCGCAGGCCGGGCAGCCCGCCGTTCTCGCTGTAATAGGTATAACCTTCGGCCACGGCGCGGCCCAGCGCGTCCTTGATAAACTGGGGCGTGGGCAGGTTCGACTCGCCGAAATGCAGCTTGAGCACACCTTCCATGCCAAAGGCCACGTCCGCTACCTCGCGGATGCGCGAGGGCGTGATGCGATCCAGACTTGCGGCCAGTGGGATAGAAGAAAGCGGTTGCATGGACAAAGTTGCAGCGCTGTGAGCGAGCCGGATGTGGCACAGACTCGCGGTTTGTGGTGTAATCGGTGCATCGACAAGGGGAGGATTTCCCTGGTACGACAACTCTACCACTTAATGGGCCGAACCGCCAAGCAGACGCCATTTTGCAGACACTTATGACCGACCAACCCAGCCCGATGCGCGCCCAACCAGAAGCCCTATTTCCCCGCCGCTCGTTTCTCTATGTACCCGGCGACAGCCTGCGCAAGATCGAAAAAGCCGCCACCCTAGACGCCGACACGCTGATCCTTGACCTGGAGGATGGCGTGGCGCGCAGTCAAAAGGAAGCCGCCCGCGCCGTCGTGGGCGAGGCGCTGGCCCGGCTGGACTTTGGCGCGCGCGAGCGGCTGGTGCGGCTCAACCACCCGGCGCACGGCCTGATCGACGCCGAACTGGCCGCCACACTGCCAGCGCCGCCGCACGGCTATGTGCTGCCCAAAGTCGAAGCCGCCGCCGAGTTGTTGGACCTCGGCGCGCGGCTGGCCCAGGCCGAACAACTCCACGGCTTGGCGCAGGGCCGGCTGACGATCTTCGCCATGATCGAGACGGCGCGCGGCGTTTTGCGCCTGGCCGAGATTGCAGCATCCACACCGCGCCTGGCCGGGCTGATCTTTGGCGCAGAGGATTTCACGGCAGACGTGGGAGCCGTGCGCAGCCCCGGTGGGATCGAACTGCTCTATGCGCGCAGCAGCCTGGTCACCGCGGCCGCCGCCTATGGGCTGCACGCCGTGGACGCCGTCTATCTGGAGTTGGACAACCTGGCCGGGCTGGGGGAGGAATGCGCCTTGGGCCGCGGGCTGGGGTTTGGCGGCAAGACCGCCCTTGGGCCGCGGGCTGGGGTTTGGCGGCAAGACCGCCGTGCATCCGCGCCAACTGCCGGTGATCAACCAGGCCTTTACTCCGGCCCCCGACGAGGTGGCACGCGCCCAGGCGTTGGTGAGCGCCTTTGCCGCGCACCAGGCGCAAGGGGCCGGGGTCTTTGTCTATGCAGGCAAGATGGTCGACCAGCCGGTGATCGTGGCGGCGCAGCGGCTGCTGGCGCGCATGGCGCAGATTACACCTTCAACCCCGACAGCACCACCCCCGA
>QEUY01000826.1 GCA_003577365.1 Chloroflexota bacterium
TGGCGTGGTGCAGCGGCTGGGGCTGGACTTCTTCCCCGATCTACCGGGGCTGGATGTGGGCGACCGCATCACCGTGGGGCTGCGCACCGCGGGCTATGAGGTCTTTGCCTGCGCCAACACCTACACTGACCCTGCGCTGGTCGACAAGCTTCCGCCTGCCTCCCCGTTCATCAAGTTGAGCGTCGACCGCAGCCTAGACGACGACGGCCAGGTCATCTTTATGCACCTGGGCCGCGGCCTGCCCAAAGCCGCCAACCGGCACAGCCGCGGCGTCTCGGCGGCGGCGTGGATCGACTTTGCCCAAACATACATTCTTGGCGAACCAATGAGTCCTGCGCCATGAAGCTGACAACCGCCACTCTCGTTTCTGTCCCGATCACCTTTCGCATCGCCCTGGCGCGCATTCTCTATTCGCACCATATCTTTGTGCAGCTAGCGCATGAGGGCGTCACCGGTACAGGCGAAGGCGTGCTCTATCGCGCCAAACCGCACGAGGCCGCCGTGCTGGTCGCGGGGCAGGTGCAGCCCGCGCTGCAGCAGATGACCGAGCTGCCCAAGCTGGAGGACTGGCGCGAGCAATTGCGCGCTTGGGCCGTGACCTCGCCCGCCGTCGCCTATGCGCTCGACACCGCCTGGTGGGACATCCAGGCGCGCCGCCTCGACAAGCCGCTCGCCGCCGTCCTGGGCGCAGTCTCCCGGCTGCAGCTCCCCGTCACCGAGCAGTTGTTTATCCACGACGACGCCGAACTGGCGCGCAAGCTGGCGCAAATCACGGGTCGCGGCACAACACATATCAAACTGAAGATCGGCTCAAACCTCGCAGAAGATATTGCGCTGGTGCAGCGTGTGCGCCGCCAGGTAGGGCCGGATGTCGAACTGCGCGTCGACGCCAACCACGCCTACCGCTGGCCTGCGGCCGCGCCCCTCTATCGCCAACTGGCCGGCCTGGGCGTGCGCGCCTTTGAAGAGCCGCTGTCCACGCGCGATTGGGCCGGGCTGGCCGCGCTGCGCCGCGAACTGGGCGTGCCCGTCATCCTCGACGAAAGCATCCTCAGCCTGAGCGATCTGCAAGAGGCCATCGCCGCCCAGGCCATCGACCTGCTCAACGTCAAGCTGACGCGCATCGGCGGCATCACCCTCGCCCAAGAGTACATCGACCTCTGCCGCCGCCATGGGGTAGGCGTGCTGGTCGGCTGCACCGAGGACTTGGGCATCGGCACCGCCGCCATTTTGCACTGCGCCGCGGCCCTGCCGGGCTGCGACTCGATGGAAGGGCTTGGCCCGGAGCGGCTGGGCTTTGACGTGGTGCAGCCTGCCTGGCGGATCGAAAACGGCCACCTGGCGCTGCCCGACGGCGCAGGGCTGGGCGTCGAACTCCTGCCCGCCTGGCAGGATCATCTGCCGCCAGCGGTGCGCCGCTTCGACCTGACCCGGCCGTCGCCGGCGCTGCGCCTCTTTTCCGAAAGCGCACGCCTGCGCCAGCGCCTCGAAAACGGCCGCGTGCGCCTGTTGCGGAGGCTGCGCGGCTGATGCGTATCTGTTCACCCCAACTCGGCCTTTCGCCCACCTCGACGCGCGGCGGCGAAGTCTATGACCACGCCAGCCTAACGCGGCTGGCCCAAGCCGGAGCCGAAATCGTCGTGCTGCTGCCCGCGGGGCTGCCCGCGCCGCAGCAGCCCAACCTGGAGATCGTCCGCCTGCCGCTGGCGCGCGGCTACCGCTGGTTTGTCAGCAACCTCTATTTTGTGCCCTTCATCGGCCGCGCCTACCGCCGTCGCCCCTTTGACCTGCTGCGCGTCCACTCCTTGCGTTTCACCGGGCTGGCCGCGCTCTGGGCACGGCGCGTCTACCGCCTGCCCGTGCCCATCGTCGCCCACCATCACCATACCGACCCCGACCGCTGGACGCAGATCGTCGATGGCCGTGTGGCGCGCGGCGTGGACCTGCTCATGGTCGGCAGCCAGGCCACCGCGCACGACGTGGCCGGGCGCTTCCATGTGCCTGCGCCGCGGCTGGCCGTCGTCCCCTATGGCATCGACGACCGCTACAACCCTGGCGTGCGTTCGTCCAACGCCGCGCCGCCCGACCCGGCGGGCAGCCCGCTGATCCTGCATGTCGGCAGCCTGATCGCGCGCAAGAACATCGCCGGGCTGCTGGCCGCCTTTGCCCAGGTTGCCGCCGCCCTCCCCGCGGCGCGGCTGGTCCTCTTGGGCGGCGGGCCGGAAGAAACTGCTCTGTGCGCCCTGGCGGGGCAGTTGGGCATCGCCTC
>QEUY01000827.1 GCA_003577365.1 Chloroflexota bacterium
CGGGTCTTGGCGTGCGACCACGGGCAGGCGGCCAATGTCGCGCGTGCTCATGCGGCGCAGCGCCGCGCCCAAGGATTCATCCGGGTAGGCGACGAGCAGATCGCGGGTGCAGACATCGCCGGCAGTGAGGGCGCGGCCCGCGGCTTGGTTTTGTCCATGTTCGATATCTTGGAGGGTGATCACGCCGGCCAGCGCGCCGGCGTGGTCGACCACAGGCAAGCCATGCGAGCGCAGTTGCAGCAGCAGGCCGGCGACCTCAGTCAGTGTTGTGTTTTCGGTGACGGATTTGAACCGGGTCTCCATGACCTCGGCCACGGTGATACCTTCGAGCACCTCTACATCGCGCCCGCGCTCGATGCGGACACCCTTGCGCGCTAGGCTGAGCATATAGACCGAGTCGCGCTGGATGCGCTGTGAAAGCAGCAGACTGACTGTGACGGCAAACATCAAGGGCAGGATGATGCGGTAGTCATTGGTCATCTCGAAGAGCAGCAGGATGGCGGTGAGCGGAGCGTGGATGGCGCCGGCGAGCACGGCGGCCATGCCGACCATGGCAAACGAGGCCGGCTCCAAGTTCACCCTGGTCATGAACCCGTCTATCCAGATGCCATAGGCCCCGCCTAGGGCCGCGCCAATGAAGAGCGCAGGCGCAAAGACGCCGCCCAAAAAACCGCCGCCGATGCTGACCGGCGTGAAGATCAGTTTGGCCAGCCCCAGCGCGACCAACAGCATGAGCGGCAACGGAGCCTGGTTCAAGATCGCTTCCACCGTGTCATAGCCGACGCCCCGGATCTGGGGCAGATAGATGCTGGCGCTTCCCACCAGCAGCCCGGCGACGGCGGGTTTGAACCAGCGCGGTGCGTTCCAGGCATGAAAGAGGTCGTGCATCTGCTGGAGCAGGTGGGCATAGAGCGCGGCGATGGGGCCGGCCAGCACGCCCAGACCCAGATAGAAGGGCAATTCCAGCGCCGAGTGGTAGGGATATACCGGGACGCTAAAGGCGGGCTGCGGGCCGCTGACAGCCTGGGTAAAGGCGGCGGAGACGACGGCTGCCAGCAGCACTGCGCCGAGCGCGGCCCCCGCGATCTCCCCCAGGATCACTTCCAGCGCAAAGAAGACGCCGGCAATGGGCGCATTGAAGGCGGCGGCGACCCCGGCGGCGGCGCCGGCGGCGACGAGGACGCGCACGCGCTCATCGGACAGGCGGAACCATTGGCCGAACATTGAGCCGAGGTTGGCGCCGATCTGCACCGACGGGTCTTCCGGCCCGACCGACGCGCCGCTGCCGATTGACAGGGCCGCGGCGAGCGTCTTGGCGGGCACGCGCCAATAGCGCAGTTGGCCGCCCCCCAAGGCCACCGATTCGATGATGCCCGCCACGCCCTGATAGCGCTCGGCGCCGATCAGAAAATGGTAGATGAGACCGACGACCAGGCCGCCGGCGGCGGTGACCAGGGCCAAAGACCCCACGCCGAGCGGCGCCAGCCATTCGCCGAACAGCCCAAAGAGATGGGCCGACCAGTGGATGAGTGTCTCGAAGAGCCAGACGCCCGCACCGCTCAACAGCCCGACAAGCAGGGCCGCGCCGCCCAGCACCAGCCAAGGGGAAGGCTGCCGGCGGTCGAGCAGGCGTGCGATGCGGTTCTGCGAGAGCCGGACCGATCTCACCGTGGCGCGCCAGAAGAGGTGGCGAGCGGTTGGTCGGTCAGCTTGAGGGCCGCGCCACAGTAGGGGCAGGTGGCCGTGTGGCTGCCGGTCCAGCGTACCGACTGCTTGGTGATCGGCCCGCCACAGTTGGCGCAGGTGGGCGGCAGGTTGACCTCGCGCGCCGTCTCCAGCGCTTGGGCGTTCTGTTGGCGTTTGACATAGGCAAACATAAGTGCTTGAGTCAACCCGCTGATCGCGACCAGGACCAGGATGCCGGGAAATATCCACCCTTGCCAGAAGAGGATGGCAAGGCCGATCAGCCAGATGGCCGTCTGCACCTGCTGCCAAACGGGGGGCAGCTTGGGTTCTTCGTTTTGGGCTTGGCGGGGCTTGCTCATGCAACTGCTCCTAAGCATAGGCATTGCGGCACTGTCGATGAAGTCTATCGATAGAGTTTATCGAGAGTCTGTAGGATGGTCTATCCATAGTATACATCGAATCGGCAGCATAGGCCCGCCGGCTGTGCCCGCCACAACTGGTGTGTGGGCCGGTGCGCTAGAGGCCGCGCAGGGGCAGCCCCGCGGCGCGATAGACGGCGTCGATCACCTGCATGTTGGCGA
>QEUY01000828.1 GCA_003577365.1 Chloroflexota bacterium
CGCCGCGTGCCGCAACTGCCCTTTGCGCCCACGGCCACGCCCATCCACCCCGAAGACGGCTTTGAAGCCGTGGCGGTCGCGCCGGTGTTAGGCTGGCTGCCCGTGCCAAACGCCGCCACCTATCAAGTGCAGGTCAGCCGCGGGGCGGACTTCCGTGAAGATGCCCTGGTCGATACAGCCGACGCGCTCTTCCCCTACTATGTGCCCGGCCAGAATTATGTGTTGGGCAGCCAAACGCCGCTGCCCTTTGGAACCTACTGGTGGCGCGTGCGCGCCAAAGACGGCGGGGGCGCTGTCCTGGGCGACTGGAGCGCGCCGCGCCATTTCAACCTCTCGCGCGAGCTAATGACGGGCAATCGCTTTGACTACGCCGCGCCCGCCCGCCCGTCGACGCTGCTCAGCAATGACTCGACCAATACGCTCTATGACCCGGCGCTCAGCTTGGTGGCGGACGGCACCGCGGCTGCGCCCGCCACCTTTGACGTGGGCAACCTGCATCTGATCCAGGATCGCGTGAATGAGGGTCCCAGTGTTTACAACTACTACTGGAGCCTGGCGTTTGGCGTCAGCAGCACGGTGGCCGAGCCGGTGAGCTATGGCATCTACTTTGACATCGACCACCAGATCGACAAAGGCGCGCCCGGCGACCCGCGCAACAAACAGATCGAGACTCACCCGCGCTACCGACCCAACTATGCGCTCTACATCGACCGCAGCGGCGACAGCCTCAACGCCTTCTTCTACACCTGGAACGGGACCAGTTGGGACTATGGCGTCCCGTTGGCCAATATCGGCGGCAAGGTCTGGTATGACCCGGCCACGACTGCCGTGCAGGCGCTGATCCCCTACACGACCTTGGTCAACGAGTGGAACGCCTTTGCAGGCAGCTTGGCTGTCACGGTCTTCAGCCTCAACGCCAGCGGCGCGCGCATGGACAGCGTGCCGCAGCAGGGCAGCGTGCTCGACAACCCAGCCTTTGTGTCGGATATGCCGATGCCGCTCTACCCCTTCGACACGCCGCTGGACAACCCGTTTGTCTTCCGCGAGATGCCGTCGCTGCGCTGGCGCATGCCTGCCTTTGACTCCAACGACGGCTACCAGATCGAGATCGCGCGCGACGCCGACTTTACGGTCGTGCTCGAACGCTGGGAGACCTACGAGTCGGGGACCTCGTCGCTCTATGCGCCGGCTCCGGCGGGCTTCCATCCTATGATCGCCTATGCCGACGACGAGAGCTACTATTGGCGCGTGCGCGTCCGCCATGAGCAATATGACGACCGCGACCGCAACAAATATGACACCGGCCCCTGGTCGCCACCCATGCGCTTTAAACTGACCAGCTATCAGGTCGGCAACCCCACCATCTCGTCCAGCGCCAATGTGGCTACCACCCCCACCTTCTTGTGGGATCGGGTGGAGGGAGCGGCAGGCTATACCTTGCAGATCAGCAAGGGTTCCGATATGAAGTCGCTGTTGATCAACAAAAAGATCGACGGCAACAGCTACACACCCCCACCCACGCTGGAGGACGGCGTCTATTATTGGCGGGTCGCCATGCGCCGCGCCAACGACGTCTACGGTCAGTGGTCGCCGGTCTTCTCGTTCACCAAACGCTCGCTTGCCCCCCAGCCGCTGGCCCCGATCAACGGCACGGTGGTCAACCAGCAGCCGACCTTTAGCTGGGCGGCGGTGATCACCAACTCGACCGATGTCAACGGGCTGCGCTTGGCCGCGCCGCGCTACCGGCTGCAGTGGGCCAACAACCCGGAATTTCAGAACGCCACCGCGGTGGAAACCGACACAACTGCCTACAGCCTGGCCGAGCGGCGCAGCCTGGAAGATGGGCCGTGGTATTGTCGGGTCGCCATGCTCGACGGCGATGGCCGGCCCGGCGACTACAGCCCGGCGCAGAGCTTCTATAAGGAATATCTACAGCCCACGTTGATCTATCCGGCCCAGGGCAGCACACCCAACCCGCTCTATTTCGAGTGGTCGCCGCTGGCAGGCGCGGCCCATTACCGGATCGAGGTCGCCGATAACCCGGCCTTTAACCGTTCGCGCACGACCTCCACCGCCAGCACCCGCTTTACGCCGCTCGACGCGCTCACGGCGAGCGAGTATTACTGGCGCGTGCAGATGGTCGACTACGACGGCAAACTCGGCCCCCAGATCGAAGGTCGTTTTGGCGGAAACCCGCAGCAACCGAATGATGACCCTGCCGTCTATCTGCCGTTGATCCCTAGTTACTAGCCCGGCCACA
>QEUY01000829.1 GCA_003577365.1 Chloroflexota bacterium
GCAGCCTCGCCGCTGCGCGCCAGCGCGTAGGCCAGCGGTTCCGCGCCGAGCGCGGCGGTGAGCGACGCCAAGCGCAGTTTGAGCAGGTCCGGTTCAGGAGCCGTGGGCGTGAGGCCCCAGGCCGTCAATGCCGCGCCCAGGCCGCCGGGTGTCAAGGGAATGCCCAACCGCGCCTGCAGCCCCAGGGCAGTGCCCAGGAGTGCGGGGGGCAGCCGTCCCTCGGCCAGCCATTCGGCCAGGTGCTCGCCATCCTGGGTGACGGCGAAGCCGAGCAAGATGGCGCGCGGCAGCCAGGCATCGCCGCGCCAGATCGGGCGCGCGGGCGGCGCTGTGCCTCCAGCAGACGCACCTCTAGGTTGGCGATGTAGAGCCGCCGGTAGGCCGGGGCCGCCGGAGCCTCGGCGGTGCGCGCCCATTCCAGAAAACGCTGGCGCTGTTTGGGCGTCAGCCCGGCGTAGGGTGTACCCGGTGGAGGCGGATCGTCCACGCCTTGCTGCGTCTCCAGCAGCGGGTCGACGGCGGCCTCGTCTTCGAGCAGGGCATCGGGCACAGGCTGCACGAGGAGCGGCAGTTCGGCGGCGGCGGCCTGAAGCACTTGGGCCAATGGGCGGTCCCGGTCGGTGCGGCGTATCAAGAGCGGGACGGCGGCGTTGAGGGCTGGCGGCATGGGCGCGGTCACTAGGTGCCGGGTTGGCCTGCGGCACATCAGGGCCAAGGGGCGCTGCGATTTAGCGTCCCATCGCGCTAATGATACAATCAGGCGCGGCCTCCGGCCAAGACGTGGGCGGGGGAACTCGAACTAACGTTCAGGTGATCCTGTGTGGAAAGTTGATTTACATTCGCATACCGTCTATAGCAAGGACTGTCTGACCCCGCCCGCCAAGCTGGTGGCACAGGCGCGTGCTCGCGGGCTGGATAAGATCGCGGTGACGGAGCATAACAATTTGGCCGGGGCACGCGCCGCCAAGGAACTGGACCCTGACCTGGTGATCGTCGGTCAGGAGATCATGACCACCCGCGGCGAGATCATCGCCTATTATGTGCAGGAAGAGGTGCCGCGCGGGCTGCCGCCGGAGGAAGCGATTGCGCGGCTGCGCGAGCAAGGCGCGGTGATCAGCATCCCGCACCCGCTGGACACGCTGCGCGGGTCGGCGATGGGCCGCGAGAACGTGATGGCGATCCTGCATCTGGTCGACGCGCTGGAGGTGCGCAACGCGCGCTGTGTACGTCCGGCGGATAACGCCGCGGCCGCGGCGCTGGCCGCGGCGCATGGCAAGCTGGCGACCGCGGGCAGCGACGCACATACCCTGTTTGAGGTGGGGCGCTGTAGGATGGAGATGCCCCCTTTTGAGGACAACGCCGCCAGCTTCTTGGCGGCGCTCTCTCAGGCGCAGCCCTGCGGCACGGAAAGCCCCTTCTGGCCCCATCTCGCCAGCACCTATGCCAAGGTGCATAAGCGGCTGTTTGGCGCCAGAAGAAGCTAATTCACCGCAGAGTCGCAGAGGGCGCAAAGCTCAGAGACGAAGTAAGCAGAGAAGTTCACGCAAAGAACGCCAAGCCGCAAAGTAGAGATTGGGAAGTAAGTCGTAGCGGCGGTATTCTTACCGCCGGTCTGCCTCTGTCGCGGTGTACAACAGACGGTGTGCGGCTGGAAAACTGCCCTTACATTTTATCCTTACTTGAGCTTTGCGCCCTTGGCGGCTTTGCGGTGGGCTAGCTTTCTTATTGATCCACGACCGAGCCGTCCACATGCAGGCGGGTATGCACCGTGCGTGGCTTGTAGGGATAACGCTTGGCGGCATCTTCGGCCAGCTCAATGCCAATGCCGGGCGCGTCGGGGATGATCAGGAAGCCATCTTCGAGGCGCAGCGTGCTCTTGACGATCTCGCTTTTGGGCGGCTCGCCTTCGCCCAGGGGATATTCCTGCAGCGCAAAGTTGGGGATGCAGGCTGCTAACTGGATGCAGGCGGCGGTGCTGACCGGGCTGAGCGGGTTATGCGGCACGACGCCCACATGATGCGCTTCGGCCAGCGCCGCGATCTTTTTGCTGTGGGTCAGCCCGCCGGCCAGACAGACATCGGGGCGCACATACTGTACGGCCCCGCGGCGCAGCAGCGCCTCAAACTCGTAGATGGTGTGGATGCGCTCGCCGGTGGCGATGGGGATGCGGATATTCTGCGCCACCAGCGCCATGGCGTCGAAGTTGTCCGGCAGGATCGGGTCTTCATAGAAGAAGGGGTGAAACTGCTCGATCCCCTGCGCCAGCACAATCGCCTCTGCCGGCGTCAGCCGCCGGTGGATCTCGACGCACAGGTCGACTTCGTTGCCGACCGCCTCGCGGTAGCGGCCCACGGTTTCGATGGCATCGCGCATTTTGTCAACGTGGGTCTTGAAAAAGGGCACGTCATGCGGCTCGTCGAGAAAGGGCGTAAGATGGCCGACCGC
>QEUY01000830.1 GCA_003577365.1 Chloroflexota bacterium
AGCCTCGACCCGGAGGCGTTGGCGCGGCTT
Source organism: Chloroflexota bacterium (assembly GCA_003577365.1). Taxonomy (GTDB): domain Bacteria; phylum Chloroflexota; class Anaerolineae; order Caldilineales; family Caldilineaceae; genus QEUY01. The sequence continues at coordinate 31 of QEUY01000830.1, forward strand.
GACTATTTCATCTACTGCTGCAAACAGGAGGGCATCTATACCGACCTCAACCTCAACGTCTCGCGCCTGTTTAGCCGCGCCGACGGCGTGAAGCAGGCGCAGTGGCTAGGCTATGGCAAGGCGTTGACCTATTTTGACCCGCAGTTGATCCGTCTCCAGAAGGAGTACGCCGTCCAACTGCTCGGCCACACTAACCCCTTCACCGGCAACCGCTATGCCGAAGAACCGGCGGTGGCGCTGGTCGAACTGGTTAACGAGAACAGCATCCTTGAGTCGTGGACGCGTGGGCGGCTGCGCGGCCAGCAGCAGACGCCCTTCGGCGCCTGGGGCGACATCCCGCCCGCCTATGCCGCCGATCTGGACCGACTGTGGAATGACTGGCTGACGCAGCACTACCCCGACCGGGCCGCACTGGCCGCGGCCTGGGCAGGCGACCTGCGTGCGTATGAGGACGCGGCGCGCGGGTCGGTGCGCCGTCTCCAGCCCGAGGACTTTGCCGCGACCTCGGTGGAACGCTTCCGCAGCGAGGCAACCTTCTATGCTGAACTGGAGCGACGCTTCTTCCTAGAGATGGCCGCCTTTCTGCGCGGCGAGGTCGGCGTGCGCCAGCCTATCCTGGGCACGTCGGACCACAACCATGGCTGGCATGGCGCGCTGCATGTGCAGAACAACAGCCTGCTCGACGTGATCGACGGTCACTGCTACTGGCAGCACCCGCGCTACGGCAACGGCGGCTATTCGCAGTCGGACTGGACTATCACCAATACGCCGATGGTGGACGCGCCCGACCACTCCGCACCGGCGCAGCTTGCGCGCAGCCGCGTGCTGGGGATGCCCTACATCGTCTCGGAGGTCAACCAGCCCTTCCCCAACGACTACGCCGCCGAGTTCATCCCCATCCTCACCGCCTATGGGCTGCTGCAGGATTGGGATGGGATCTTCTTCTACTGCTATGGCGCGGGCCAGCGCGGGAGTTGGCAGGAGACCGCCATCCCGCCCTTCTTCCCGCTGCACAACGACCCGGTGAAGATGCCGCAGCTCGCACTCAGCGCGCTGGCCTGGCTGCGCGGCGATGTGCAGCCAGGCCAGGAGATGGCGGCGCTGCATCTGCCGCACGAACTGGTGCTGGACAGCCTGCGCGGCCCCGGACCCACCGACCATGCGCCCTATCCGCTGCCGTGGCTGCCGGGACGGCTGGCGCTCACCCACCAGACCGCCATCGCCGACTTTGAGGCCGCGACGCCGCAGCCAGAGGCCGGGGCCTTGACCTTCCCCGACGGACGCATCGTCAGCGATACGGGTGAACTGGTCTGGGTGGACGGCGCGCAGGGCGGGCATGTGCTAGTGGACACGCCGCGCTATCAGGCCGTTGTGGGGCGGTGTGGGCGCTATGCCCTCACCCATATAGCCGTGGCGTTCACGACGCCCTTTGCGGCGGTGCAGGTGGCGAGCCTGGACGGGCTGCCCATCGCCGAATCGGCCCGGCTGATGCTGGTGACGGGCGCGCGCGTCGCCAACACGGGGATGCGCTGGGCGGACGCAGACCGCCGCACGCTGGGCGATGGCTGGGGCCACGGCCCGGCTCGACTCGAGCCGGTGGCCGGCACGTTGGCGCTGCAGGGGGTGGCCGGCGTTCAGAGCGCGACGCTGCAGCCGCTCGATCCCCGCGGCCAGGCACAGGGCGCGGCGCTCCCCTTTACGGTGGAGGCGCAGGGGCTTTCGATCACGCTGCCGGGAAACACGGCTTGGTATATGATCGCGCTCCAGCGTCACGCCTAGCGGCGCCGCACGCCAATGGCCGCCGTCCGCTGCGCACATGCGAAAACTTTTCGCATGTGCGCAGCACCACCCTTCGCTTTCTTCTCCCTTCTCTGCGCCCTCCGCGCCCTTTGCGGTGAATTCTCTCCTCTGCCCCTACCCCCCACTCCCCAAGATCGGGCCGCCCAAGACGGCGTCGTGGCAGCGCTCGCAGTCGAGGTTGCCGCAGTGGGTGATCGACGGGCCGGCGCGCATCGCCGCCGCTGCCGCCGCCAAGGTTCCAACAGCGGCGCCAGCCGCCCAAAGCCGTCCGAACAGCCCCCCGCCTCCACCTGCTGCGGGCGGCCCTGACGGTCGTTGGCCCAGCGCCGAAACGGCACGCGGCCCGCCACCTGCTCGGCCAAGTGCAGCAGCGTCATGGTCTCCAGCGCGACGCCCATCAGCAGCACAAAGCCCCCGGCCTCGGCCA
>QEUY01000831.1 GCA_003577365.1 Chloroflexota bacterium
GGCCGGCGAGCCGCAGGCTGAGATGATCCTGGCCGCGCGCCGAGATTAACAGCACGGGGATTTCCGCCAAGGCCGCGTCGGCGCGCATCTGCGCCAGGACCGTCCGCCCATCGACCTCTGGCATCACCAGGTCGAGCAGCACCAGGTCGGGTCGCTCCTGACGCATCCGTGCCAGCGCCTCCGCCCCGTTATAGGCCTCCAAACAATCGCGCGGCGCCACCCGCCCGCGTAACATGCGCCGGAAGAGGCGCGCCACCTCCGGGTCGTCGTCGACGATCAACACACGCTGCACAGGCCGCTCCAACCGGTCGACCGCGGCCAACAACTCCTGGCGCGACACCGGCTTGACCAGCAGTTCCGCCGCGCCCAGATCATTCGCCGCAGCCTGCGTGCTGGGCAGCGGACAGCGCAGCACCAGACAATCACAAGCCGGCAGCGGCCCCGGCGTCGCCTCGTCGATCAGCAGCGCCGCCGCGCCCAATTGATGGGCAAGCTCCACCCCTTCCACCAGGGTGCGCGCATGGACGACCTCCACGCCATCCAGATAGCGCCGCACCAACACGGCGATGCCGCGCTCGGCGTGGACCAACACGACTACCCGTTCGGTCGTCGCCGGGGCCAGCAGGTCAGCGCGCGCTTGGATCGCGTCGGCCTCCAGTGGCGCGGGCGCGGCAACCGCGGCCAGCGGCAGCGCAAACCAAAAGGTCGCGCCCTGCCCCAACGTACTCTCGACGCCCATCGTGCCCCCGTGCAGTTCGACAAACTTCTTGCTGATGGGCAGCCCAAGCCCTGTGCCGCTGTGCCAGTCTGAAAAGGGGCGTTCGGTGGCGCGGAACTCCTCAAAGATCTTGGATAGGTCGGCCTCAGGGATGCCCGGCCCGCTGTCCCACACGCGCACGACGACTTCGCCGTTGGTGCACGCCACGTCGATCCCGATGCGGCCGCGCTCGGTAAAGCGCGCCGCATTGACCAGCAGATTGAGCAGCACTTGGCGGATGCGCAACCGGTCTAGCCAGAGCAAGGGCAGGTCGGGCAAGGGCGCGAGCTGCAGCTCTAGCCCCTTGGTGCGCACATAATCGCCCACCAACGACGCCGCGTCATGAAGCAAGAGGGCCAGGTCCACTCGCTCGCGCGAGAGCGCAATCTTGCCTACCTCGATCCGCGCCAGGTCCAGCACGTCGTCCACCAGCCCCAGCAGGTGCTGGGCGCTGTGATAGACTGAGTAGAGGTCGCTGCGATAGGGGCCGGGCAGCGCCACCCCGTCATAACTTTCCGGCGAGGTCATCATCATCTCGGCAAAGCCGATGATCAGGTTAAGCGGTGTGCGCAGTTCATGGCTTACATTGGTGACAAACTCGGTCTTGAACCGCTCCGCCTGCGCTGAGGCGCGCATGGCGGCATCCAAGGCGGCGTTGGCCCGCTCCAACAAATAGAAGGCGTGGTCTAATTCTTTATTGAGGCGCGCCAACTCCCCGCGATGGCGGCGCGCCTCGGCGGTTTGACGGCGCGCCTCGGCAAACCCGGCCAACGACCAGTGCGCCACGGTGAAGAGCGAGCGCGCATAGGCCCAGCCGGCCACCCCGGTCACGGCCCCGCCCAGCACGATCGCGACTGCATAGGCAGGCGCAAATATCTGAGCCAGCGCAAAAATGGCCGCTTCGACCGCCACGGCAGCCGGCCAGCCCAAGATGCCCGCGGCCATAAAGGGCAGGAGCGCATAGAAAAAGCCGATCTCCGCCCGTTGATAGAACAGCACGGCAGCCGAGATCGCCGCGGCCAGCCCCGCCAGCCAGAGCAGATGCGCCCAAAAGAGGCTGCGGTTGAGCAACAGCAGCGCCAGCGCCGTGCTCACGCCGAGCACTAGCGTCACAACCCAGGTGCTGTAGAGATAGTCGGTGGGCCAACTGACCGTCGCCACAAAATGCCATAGCACATACATCCCGGTGACGGCCACGATCAGGCTGCGCGACGTGTCCCGGTTGAGTTCATGCGTCGAGCGGGCAAAGGCCGTCTCGGCATGCAGGATATCGTGTTGAAGCTGCCACATAGTCTGCCCTCCTGGCCGGATCGGCGCAGTGCTCTGCCTCTGCGCCTTGGGCCTGATTATATCATCCGGCAGACCACGTGGCGGATAGGCGTGCGCCCTCAGGGGGCGTGCATACACAGCCCGCTTATGGCTTGATCGCGCCAGGTTCACCGTCGGGGCCGCCCCCCGTGGCGGCCCGTGTGCGGACAGGCACGGGGGCCTGTCCCTA
>QEUY01000832.1 GCA_003577365.1 Chloroflexota bacterium
CTGGGGTTGGTGGCGGTCGATTTGGGCGGCGGGCGGCAGAAGAAAGGCGACCCGATCGACCACCGCGTGGGGCTGGTGCTTCATGCCAAGGTGGGCGCCCGGCTGGAGCCGGGCGCGCCGCTCTGCACGCTCCACGCCGCCGACGAGGTTACAGGCGCGGCGCTGCGTGAACGGGTGCAGGCCGCGTTTCACCTGGCCGATACGCCGGTGGAACCGCTGCCGATTGTCTATGAGCGGGTGGCAGCGTCTTACCAGGGGGTCTGACGCCGTTCCTCGACGACGCGCTCAAACAGCGTCACGGTCTGGCGCGCGATCACAGCCCAGTTATAGCGTTCCTCTACTTGGTGCAGCGCCGTGATGCGCCGCTGTTCTGCCGCCGCCGGGTTGGCAAAGAGTGTGCGCACGGCCCAGGCAATGCTCTCCGGGTCGTTGGGGTAGACGGTCAGCCCATTGACGAGATGCTCCACCACTTCGCCCAGCCCGCCTACATCGCTGGCGATGACATTGCAGTTCTGCGCCATCGCTTCCAGCGCCACAATGCCAAAGGGTTCATAAAGGCTGGGGAAGATGGCGGCATCCACCACTTGATAGAGACAATCGCGCTGTGCGTCGGAGATATAGTCGAGGAAGCGCACCGACCGGCTGACGCCCAGTTCGGTCGCCAGCGGCAGATAGTGGCGGCTGTTTTTGCCGGCGACGAGCAGGCGTGTGGTGGCGTGGTCGCGCAGGATGTGCGGCATAGCGCGCAGCAGGATATGCAGCCCCTTTTCATAGGTGATGCGCCCCACATAGAAGAGCAGCCGTTCGCCGTTGGGGGCATAGGCGGCGCGCAGTCCGTCCAACTGCTCCGACGGGCAGGTGTGAAGCTGGGTGGCGGCGATGCCGTTGGGGATCACGCTGATCTTGCCGCGCGGCGCGCTAAAGTACCAGTACAGCTCATTGGTCATATACTGGCTGCAGACGATCAAGTGCCAGCTTTCATAGCAGAGCTTCCACTCCAGCGTGTCGATTTGACGGCTGGTGTTGTTGTCGAGATGGCCTTGATGGCGGCCGCGTTCGGTGGCGTGGATGGTGGCGACCAGCGGGGTTTTGAAGTCGTGTTTCAGAATGATGCTCGCCACGCCCGGCAGCCAATCATGCACATGGATCAGGTCATAGGGCGTCTGCTCGGCCAACTGCCGGGCGCGGGCCACCAGCGCGTCATTGGCGGTGATGACCTGATTGTAGAGGTCCATCGGGTCGAAGGGAGCCACGTCGACGCGGTGAACCGTCACATAGGGGTTGATCGGCTCGACCTCTAGCCCTCCTGCATAGCGCGTGGTCACGACGTCGACCATGACCGGGCCGTAGCGGCTGGGAATGCCGCCCAATTCAGGCACCAGCCCGGCCACATGTTTGCCCATGCCGCCCACCACATAGGGCGGATATTCCCAAGTCAAGACTAAGATACGCATAGATGGTCTTTCGATATTAGCGCAATGCCACAGGCGCAAGCGTGCCGTCGGCGTGTACACGGTAGGCGCGCACTTCCCACACGGGGCCGCCGGCCTGGCCGTCTGTCGCCAGCGCAGACAGAGCAGCACAAGTCGCTTGATAGACAAGCTCTTGCTCTATAGTTATATACGTTGCGGGGGAGGAATCTGCATCGGAAGCGGACGCCGGATTCTGCCAGGCCAGCCAATAGGCGTCCCCTGCCGCGTGTGCGGCGAAGACGGCGGCATCGACGGCGGGGCCGAGCCAGAAGGGCAACTGCCGTCCCTGGGCGCGCAGTTGGTTGTAGAGGGCCGCGGCCTCATGCGCCGGACCCAGCCACAACACCGCGTCCCCCGCGTGAGCCGTCTGGAGCAGCGCGCCGGGGGTCTTTAGCAGGTGCAGCGGCACGCCGCCGCTCTCGTCTGCCAGGCTGTCATTTGTGAGGTTGTCCGGCTGCCAGGCAGGGGGCAGCCCGGCGATCAGCAGACGGGCGGGCTGAGGTGACTGCGACTGTAGCAGCGCCGCGACCAGGGGCGCAATGCTTGACGCATTGGGGGGAGAGGCATACCCGCCCGCGGGTGCGACCAGCGCCGGGACGATCCAGGGCAGGTCACGGCCCGCCACGATCTCCGATGCGGCTGCGGCGCTCGCCAGGTCCAGCGGGCCGATCACAGCCTGTACGGCAGGGTCGAGGTTGAGTTTGGCGGCGGCGCGGCGGCTCTGCTCCGGGCTGTCCCCGCCGTCGAGCGCCAGCGGGATCAGCGCCGTACCCGGCGGTG
>QEUY01000833.1 GCA_003577365.1 Chloroflexota bacterium
CGGTGAGCAGCGCAACCTCGCCGCGCTTTTGGCCCACGGCGGGCGCGGGCCGGCGATAGTCGGGGTAGGTCGCGGGCAACGGCGGCAGCAGCCCCTCCATGGCACGTAAGCGGGTGGGCAGGATGTTGAGGCCGCGCACGGCCTGCTGCAAGCCGCTGACCTGATAGAGCCGTAGGGCGCGCGCCAGCCAGCGCAGCCGCTTCGGATGCGGCATCAACTGGCGCAGGCCAAGCCAGCCTGCAAAGCGCCCGACCAGCCCCGGCTGGACCTCTGCGGCCAGCGTGGCGCGCGCCGCTTCCAAGAGCGCGCCATACTGCACGCCGGAGGGACAGGCAGTTTCACAGGCGCGGCAGCCCAGGCATAGCTCGATGTGCGTTTGAAAGCCACCCTCCAGCCCGATACGGCCATCCGCCGCGGCTTGCATCAGCGCGATGCGGCCGCGCGGGCTGTCCATCTCGGTGTGAAAGACGGCATAGGTGGGGCAGGCGGGCAGACAGAGGCCGCAGTGGATGCACTGGGCCATCAGGTCGCGGATATGCGGGTGGTTGAGGCCGCGCGGCGGCGTATAGTCAGCCGCCGGTGTCTTGGCGGCGATGGCAGTCTTCGCAGCAGGCAGTGTGGTCATGGCGGGCGCAGGCAAATGGTGTGAGGTCGCGGGTCGAGTTGCGTATCGGGTATACAGCAATGGGCGGCGAACATATCTGGAAAAACGATACCACAGCCTGCGGGAAGTGTGAAACCGCCGCACGCCAGGTAGGTTTGGCCCCCAATCCCATCTGTGCTACCATGTGGGATAGTCCAGCATCCTAGGAGAGACAACCATGCCGAACTGCCCCAACTGTGGCACCTGGAACCCAGACGACAAAACCCTCTGCTGGCGCTGTCAGACCGAACTGCCGCGCCCTGCGCCGCCCAAACCCAAACGCCAGACCATCCTGGGTTTTCCGCTGTGGGTGTGGGTGGCGCTGCTGCTCTTCTTTGCCGCCACCAGCCTGGGGCAGTGTTTCATCAGCGGCATCCCCCCGGCCTAGCCCGGCGCGCGCTCCCCAGCCGGGGCGCTGAAATCCCTGATTTGTGATGAACTTTGGCGCAATCGCAGAGCAGTTGGCCGCTTGGCACGACGCGCAGCAGCGCGCCTTGCCCTGGCGCAGCGCGCCCGCAGGCGGGCGCGACCCCTATTCGGTCTGGGTCAGCGAGATCATGGCGCAGCAAACGCGCGTCGAGACGGTGGTCGACTATTACCTGCGCTGGATGGCGCGCTTTCCCAGCGTAGCGGCCTTGGCTGCCGCCGATCAGCAGGAGGTGCTCAAGCTCTGGGAAGGGCTGGGCTACTATGCGCGGGCGCGCAACCTGCACCGCGCCGCCCAACAGGTGATGGCCGAGCATGGCGGCGTGATCCCCAACACGCGCACCGCGCTGCTGCGTCTGCCCGGCATCGGCGCGTATACGGCGGGCGCGATCCTGAGCTTGGCCTTCAACCAGCCGGAGCCGATCCTCGACGGCAATGTCAAGCGCGTCCTGAGCCGCCTCGCCGACATCGACCGGCCCATCGAAGAGGCGGCGACGCTGGCCGACCTGTGGGCGCTGGCGCGGCAGGTGGTGGAGGCCGCGCCGCCCGGCCAAGCGGGCAACGTCAACGAGGCGTTGATGGAGTTGGGCGCGTTGGTCTGCGTGCCGGCAGCGCCGCGCTGTCTGCTCTGCCCGGTGGCGCAGCACTGTTTGGCCGCGGCACGCGGCACGCAAAACGAACGCCCGGTAACCACGCCCAAGCGCGCCACACCGCACTATGATGTAGCCGCGGGGGTGATCTGGCAGGGCGAGGTGCTGCGCTCACCGCTGCTCATCGCGCAGCGACCGCAGAGCGGCATGTTGGGCGGGCTGTGGGAGTTTCCCGGCGGCAAGCTGGAACCCCAAGATGCCAGCCTAGAAGCCTGTTTGCAGCGCGAGATCGCCGAGGAACTGGGCATCACGATCGCCGTGGGCGAGCGCGTGACCACGGTGCGCCATGCCTACACCCATTTCCGCATCACGCTGCATGTCTTCCACGCCGCGCATGTGGCCGGCGAGCCGCAGGCGCTCGGCTGCGCGGCCTGGCGCTGGGTCACGCTCGACGACCTCGACCGCTACCCCTTCCCCGTCACCGACCAAAAGGTGATCGCGGCGCTGAAGCGGGAAGATGATTTCACCGCAGAGGTCGTAAAGGACGCAAAGGCCAGAGAAGAAGCGAAGAGAGCAAAGTAAGAGAGCGTAG
>QEUY01000009.1 GCA_003577365.1 Chloroflexota bacterium
TGCCAACTGATCTCGGTAACTGAGCCACACATCTCCACTGGCCCCACGGTGGCCTTCATCTACAAAAATTAGGTTATGTCCTTCAAAGTGGCCGACATTCACTGTCTGAGGGCCACTACGGCCAGAAGTGAATTTGGTGATCTCAATAATCTGGACGGTACCTTCAAGGATGTTGCGCGCGTCTTGGCGAAAAGGTTGCGCAGGAATGTCACTAAGAGCGAACTCTGCTAGGTGCTGCTGACTCAATCCGGCGTTTGGCGTAATGAGAAGAATATTTTCAAAGGGTTTTTGCCTGGCTTGAGTCAGATAATGACGGATTTGATGGTAGTTAAGGTGCAAGAGGAGCGTCTTCCCACTACCTGTGGCCATCCAGTATGCAAGTTTAGTTAAGTCAGCAGGCACAAATAGTGCGAACTCATCTAACCGTTCTTGATCATTTCGCCTCACCACGAGCTCGTTGAGTTCCTCGACAAAGACATCTGTATCAGTAAAAACCCTGTGGAGTAAGTGTTCGGTATAGAGCAGCGCCAAGTGCTGGAATATCTCCGCAGCTTTACGATCCTGCCGGTCTGGGAGTCGGGCTACCGGCCCGGCCCCGGCGTCGTGCAGGGCACAGTCGTCCAGGGGACGCCGGGCGGCCCGGCTGTGGATCAGATACCGGTGCGGCTGGACGGCTATGTTGACTTTCAGCCGGTCGCCACCTTCACCACGACCGTGGATGCGTCGGGCGCATTCACCTTTACCGGCCTGGCCGCCGACGAAAGCATAGTCTATCTGGCGACGCTGGGCTATGGCGGCATCAGCTACACCAGCCCGATGCTGCGCCTCACTGCCGGCGCGCCCAGCGCCGAGACGACTATCGAGGTCTATGAGACAACCGAGGACGCGGCCGCGATCCGCATCGACCGCGCCCACTGGATTGTGGACTATCAGCCTGGCGCGCTGCTGGTCGGCCAGATCTTGGCCTTTGGCAGCGGCGGCGACCGCACCTTTGTGGGCCACACCGTGGATGGCGTGGATGTGCCGGTGACGGTCGGCTTCCAACTGCCCCAAGGCGCACAGGAGGTTATGCTGGAGAACGGCACGCTGGGCGACCGCTTCCGCCAGGTGGGGGACATGGTCTATGACACGGCGCCGCTGGTCCCCGGCGAGGCCACCAAACAGATCATCGTGCGCTATGCCGTCCCTTTTCCTGAAACCAGTGTCCAGCTCGGCCAGACGTTTGCCTATCCGGTGCGATCGATCAACCTGTTGGTGGTCGATACGCCCGGGCTGGCGGCGACGGTGACGGGGCTGGAAGGGGGCGAGGCCCAAGATTTTCAGGGGCAGAGCTTTCGTATCTGGCAAGCGGCCGATCTGCCGGCGCAAAGCGCCGTGCAGGTTGCCCTGAGTGGGCTGCCTGCCCCCGGCGCTGCCGACCCGCGCGCCGGAGCCGGCGGCACAGGCGCTGGGCGGCCTGCCGCCGGCCAGGCTACCGCCACCTTTAACCCCTGGATGGGCTGGGTGATGGGCGGGCTGGCGTTGGCGGCGCTGGCTGGGGTCTTGGGATGGGCCTGGCGCAATGGCCGGGTGCAAACGCATACACGTCACCAAGACCTGCCGCGCCAGCGCGATGAGCTGATGCGCCGCATCGCCGAACTGGACGATCTCTTTGCCGAGGGTAAAGTGGACGAGCGCCAATGGCAAGGCCAGCGCGCCAAGCTGAAGGCGCGGCTGCTGGAGATCTCGCTGCGTCTGACAGACTCGACCGGCGGTTAACGGCCTGCGCCCTGGATGTATACCTGACCGACCGGCTTTGCTTACCCTGACTTTACCCAAGCAAGCCGGCCGGTGTGTCTATGGCATCGCGGTTTTTGGCCTGCCCTCGGCCCATTACCTGGTCACTAGACCAGGTAATAAACTCGCCACCTTTCCATTGCGTATTAGACTGATTCCAATTAACCTGGATGGCATCTGGCGTTGCAGGACGAACGATCTTTGGTTGATATCTTGGGTTGATACTGTATAGGATTTGGCTTACAATTCGGACAGGCGCACTTTTACTCCACCTTTCCAAAACCCAGAACAATGTACAGCCCCTATCCTTTGCGCACATATGCCCATAGACAGGAGGCAGCATGAGGCGCGTAGCCGGTATTTCGATTCTTTTGATGGTGCTCGCGGCGGTGCTCGCGGCGTGCGCCGCCCAACCGGGGCCGGCAGGGCCGGCAGGTGAAGTTGGCCCCGCAGGCCCCGCAGGCCCCGCAGGCTCCGCCGGGCCTGCGGGTGAGCGTGGCCCTATGGGGCCGCCCGGCCCAGCCGGTTTGGATTACCGGCCCGCGACCTACGTTGGCTCGGAAACCTGCGCTAAATGCCATGAAGACACGGCCACGGCCCATGCGCAGACCGGCCATGCTTTTGCCTTGAATGCGGTCGCGGGCGGACCTCCTGCCTACCCTGACTCGCAAGTCGAGGACGCCCCGGAAGGCTACACCTGGGACACGGTTTCCTATGTGATCGGCGGTTATGCATGGAAGGCCCTCTTCCTGGATTCCCAAGGCCAGATTATTACTGGAACGGCTCAGTTCAATCTGGAAAATCGTAGCCTGGATGCTGAAGCCGGTTGGGCCGAGGTCGTCGTGGACGACACCAACACGGCGAGTTGTCTGAACTGTCATACCACCGGCTATGTGCCGGAGGGGAATCAGCATGACCTGCCCGGTCTGGCCGGCACTTGGGCCGAAGACGGTGTAGGCTGTGAAGCGTGCCATGGCCCAGGCAGCAACCATGCCAATGACCCTTATCTGGTGCGGCTCGACGTGCTCCGTGACTCCGAAGCGTGCGGAACCTGCCATCAGTTCGGCGACCCTACGGTCTTGGAAGCCGCCGGCGGCTTTGTGCACAAATACCAGCAGTACGATGAGCTGTTTCTTTCGAAGAAGCGCATCATGCGCTGTGTCGACTGCCACAACCCGCATGAAGGCACGCGCGCCAGCCGAGGCGTCAATATTAAGACCGAGTGCGAGACCTGCCATCTGGATAGCGTTGAGAACCAGAAGATCAACGACCGCACCCATGCCGACTGTATCGACTGCCACATGCCGCGCATGACCTTGAGCGCGCAGGGCAATCCTGAGTATTTCAGCGCCGATGTGCGCACGCATCTGATGAAGATCAACCCGCGCGCCACGGCGCAGTTTAACAAAGACGGCACAGCCGCCCAGCCCTATCTGACGATCCAGTTCTCGTGCAAGGGATGCCACAGCGAAGAAGGTCGCGCGAGCGCACTGGCGGACGAGGAATTGATGGAAGTGGCGACGGGCTATCATGACCCTGAACTGGCGGGCAGCCGGAACCGGCAGCGCAGCCGAAGCAGCAGCACGGACGAAACGCCGGCGGAAGAAGCTGCGCCAACTGAAACCCCCGCCGGGGACGAAAATGCAACGCCGGAGCCGCCTGCCGGCGAAGCAAGTGGTGGCGCTGGCACGCCTGAAGCTGGTGGAACGGCGACGAGCACACCGGAGCCGAGTAACTGATCAGAGAAACCGGCAAGTAGATCGGGTGATGTCATGGGCCGACAGAGGTCCGAACCAAGCCGAAGACTGCTGGTGGATTGGGTCGCAGGGGGGGCTTTGGCCGTGCTCTTGGCGCTGGCGGCATGGGCGCTTGGGCCTGTGCCGGCGCACGCGGCAGCCGAACCGCCCCCCGACTCATCCTGTAGGCTTTGCCACGTGGACAGCCAGGAGGTAGTGACCCTACCTTCTGGTGAATCCTTTACGGTGACGGTCGATCTACCTGTGTTGGAGAGTTCAGCGCACGGTGCAGCCGCTGGGGAGCCTGTCTACTGCACCAGTTGCCATGCGCGCCGCGAGCGCTATTTCTATCCACATGCGCCCAACCCCGCCCAGAACTACGCTGCTTTTGTGGCAGAATTGACCCAGAGCTGCCAAGGCTGCCACTATCCGCACCTGCCGTTCCACGACGCAGAGCAGATGGCGCAGCCGCCGACTTGTGTCGACTGCCACGGCAGCCACGACATTGCGCGGGTTGAAGAAATGGGGGCTGCCATGCCGCCCAAGTGTCTGGCGTGTCACACCGACCAGACACCCGCATGGGCTGCCGAGTTTGTGACCCCCCGCCCCGGCTTGGGACAAGGCGCGGAGGGGTATGCGGGCAGCACGCGCTGTAACGGCTGTCACGACGACATCTACTTTACATGGCATACCACGCTGCACGCCCAGTTGATCCGCAACCCGGCGACCGACCCCAACGCGCTGTTGGGGGATTTCGACCAGGCCGACCCCAACCGCACCTTTGCGCGCGACGCAGTCGCCTTTACCATCGGCAACCGTTGGCGTCAGGTCTATCTGACCTGGGCGGCTGATGGCTCTTCCGCAGCTACTCCGGTGATGACCCCGATAACGACCACAGTCGAGATCACCGGAGCGGAGCCTCTGCTTTCAAATACGCCTATTACGGCGTCCTCTGGGGTGAGCTTGTCCGCAATGATGACGCAGACGGTTGAGATGGTGGCCCAGCCTTCCGCCAGCGGCGCGCGAGCAAGCGCCGAACAGCTCGTGCTGCTGCCGGCGGAGTGGTCGGTTACACGTCAGGCCTGGGAGCCGATCCATGGCGATGGCGCGGCTGGGGAAAAGTGGCTGCCGGCCTGCGGCTCATGCCATGTAACCGGGTTGAATACGGCCACATGGGGCTTCACCGAGTTTGGCGTTGGCTGTGAAAGCTGCCATGGCCCCGCCGCCGCCCATGCCGCCGATCCGCAGACGGTCAAGCCGTACAAACGGGTCGACGATCAGGTGTGCGGCGCTTGTCATAGCCGGGGGACATCGCCGGAAGGGCTGCCCTACCCGGCGACCTACCGGCCCGGTGACACTTTGGCCGATCACTTTACGTTTGCACAGGATGCAGCGTTTGTCTGGCCGGATGGCAGCGCCCGCCGCAACCACCAGCAGTATATGGATTGGCGTTTGGGCAACGAGATGGCCGAGGAGTTGCGCTGCACCTCGTGCCACCGCGTGCACGACCCCGGCGCGGAACCCGCCCAACTGCAAAAGCCTTTAAACGATCTGTGTGTGGAGTGTCACGACGAGCAGCGCGCACTAGTCCGGCATACGCCGTTTCACGAACGGGCGATGCAGCAGCGCACCTTCTTGTGCAGCGATTGTCATATGCCTGAGTTCGCCGGGGATGGTGAAACGCTTTATCTGCATACCCATTCGTTTTTACAGCCCAACCCGCAAGGCAGCATCGATCACGGCGGGCTGGCCGCGATGCCGAATGCCTGCAACCGCTGCCATACGACCCCTGCAGAGGATCCAGCTTGGGCGGTGCAAACGGTGTCATTCGCATTGCTGCAGGCGACCCCTAGCTCGTCCTCATTCTTTGGGCCGGGACCCACGCCCACCTCGCCGCCGCCGCCCACGCCGGTGCCGTCGGCGGGGCTGCCCGCCGAGGTCGACCTGACCGAGCCTGGCCTGGCGCTGCGCTGGACTCTCTTGGGCATCGTCGGTTTGCTCGTGGCGGGCATCGGTTGGTTCATCTACCTGATTGTGCGGACACGGGGGACCAGCCATGCTTGATCGTGTCAGACGTTTCTTCTGGCCTGGCCTGGACAAGTCCTTAGGGCGGCGTCTGCTGCCCTATGCTACGCTGGCAGCCGCAGCCTTCCTGGCGTTTATCGCCGCCGGGGCAGGGTGGGAGTATACCAACAGTTCCGTGTTCTGTGGCACCTCCTGCCATAGCCACGCCGCGGTCGAATACAGCGCCTATCTGGCGTCGCCCCATGCCAATGTAAAGTGCGTCGAATGCCATATCGGCCGCGCCACCATTGCCACGCAGTTCTTCCGGAAGGCCTACGACATCAAGCACGTTTTGCAGTTTGTGGGCGCAGGCTATGAGGTGCCGATCTATGCCAAGGGGCTGCGCCCTGCCAGCCAGGTCTGTGAACGCTGCCACAACCCGGCCAAGTTCTCGCCCAACAGCTTTGAAACCATCAAGCACTACATCGCCGCAGAGAACAACCGGCTTGACGAAACGCATCTGAGCTTTAAGGTGGGCGGGGGAACCTATCGCGAGGGGCGCGGCAAAGGGATTCACTGGCATGTGGAGAACACGGTGGAGTACATCGCCACCGATGAACCCTATCTGGAGCAGGAGATCCCTTGGGTCAGGGTCACCTATGCCGACACGGGGCAAGTTGAGGAATTTGTCGACGTGGAAGCGGGCTTGCCGGATGACTTTGCCGCCCAGAATCAGGCACGGCTGCGGCGAGTCGACTGCATGACTTGCCACAACCGCAACTCGCACAACTTCCGCAGCCCGGATCAGGCGCTGGACGACGCCATGGCGCGCGGCGTCATATCCCCCAGCATTCCCTATTTCAAGCAGAACGCCATGGCGGTGATGGAGCGCACCTATCCCACCATCGGCCACGCCAACGCCGCGCTGCGTGGGCTAAAGAGCTACTATCAGGCCAACTGGTCTGACTACTATGCCGCCAACCAGGCGACGGTGGATGCGGCGGTTGAGAAGCTCGTCCCGATGTACGCGCAGATGATCTACCCGACCATGGAGGTGAGTTGGACCTCTCATCCGGACAATTTGGGCCACAAGGAGTCGCCCGGCTGCTTCCGTTGTCATGACGGCAAGCACATCAATGCTCAAGGCGAGAGCATCCGCATCGAATGTAATCTGTGCCATTCGATCCCAGTCAAGACCTTGGCAGACGGCTCCACGCCTATGCTGCCCGTGGCCGACTCATTTGAACCGGAGTCGCATATCGACAGCAATTGGCTCTCGCGGCACCGCTTTGAGTTTGACACGACCTGCGCCGGCTGCCATGACGTTTCCAACCCCGGCGGCACCGACGATACGAGCTTCTGCGCCAATAGCTCATGCCATGCCACCGAGTGGAAGTATGCCGGGCTGGATGCCACGCGCATGATCGAACTGACCAACGTGCTCCTGGCATCTCTGCCGACTTACCCCGAGTCGCCGTTGACCTGGGATAGTTTGGTCAGCCCCATCTTTCAGGCGCGCTGTGTGCCGTGTCATGGCGGAACAGCCGGTCTCTATCTAGATAGTTACAGCGGTTTGATGGCAGGTGGCAACTTTGGCCCCGCGCTGGTGCCTGGGAATGCGGAAGAAAGCCTGCTGGTGCAACTGCAGCGTGCCGGACACCCGAACAGCCTGGCGCCGAGTGAACTTGAATGGATTGTGCAATGGATCAACGACGGTGCGCCCGAACGGTAGGGCGCGGGTGGATTGGATGGATCGGACGGATGCGCTCTTTGAGCTGGCTCTTTGTGATCGGGCTGGCAGCCTGTTGGTTCTTTTGGGGCGCCGAATCGGCGCAGGCACAGGAATTTTCACCAGACCAAGCCTGCAAGCTGTGCCACACGGACACGAACGAGAAATTTGTCTTGCCCTCCGGCGAGGTGCTCGACCTTGCGGTCGATCTGCCGACCTTGGACCAGTCGGTCCATGGGTCCCATGCCGGCGCGGACATCTACTGCACCGACTGTCACCAGGACCGGCGCCGCTACCGCTATCCGCACCAACCGAATCCGGCCCAGTCGCACAAGCAGTTTGTGGCCGAGATCGCCCAGAACTGCGAAACCTGCCATACGCCGCTCGAAGCGCATAACCCAGGCCATCTTCAGGCCAAAAATAACCCCAGCCTGCCGACCTGCACCGACTGTCATGGTGGGCACGATGTAGCGCCGGTCGACGCCATGCGCGCCGACCCGGTCGGCTTTTGCCAAAGCTGTCATCAGACCTTCGACGACCCCCATGTAGGCGAAGTCCATGAAGAGCTGGTCGCCAACATGGCCGGTCAGACCTGCGAGACCTGTCATGGCGATGTGGAACAGGCCGAGGATGCCAAGTGTCAGGCCTGCCACAGCTTGCTCACGAGTGAGCTCGAGCTTAGTTCCGGGGAGACGATTGCGCTGCATGTGAACCCCAACGATATCGTTGCCTCTGTCCATGGCGAACGTATTGTCCAGGGGGTCCACTATGAGGCCCTGCAATGCACAGACTGCCATACCGATCAGGCCCGCTATGGTTTTCCGCATCCCCCCCTGACAGAAGCCACCGAGCGCGGGCTTACGATCGAGATGGAACGTATCTGCAAGGACTGCCATCAAGAGATCTATGAACGGCAGCAGGACAGCGTCCATCAACATGCCATTGAGGAAGGCAACCTGGATGCGGCGACCTGCGCCGACTGCCATGGCAACCACGCCATCCTCGACCCCGACCAGCCGCGCGAACGCATCTCGCAGACCTGCGCGCAATGCCATGCGACCATCAACGAGCAGTACAGCCAAAGCGTCCATGGCGCGGCTTTGCTTGGCGAGCAGAACCCGGATGTCCCTGTGTGTACCGACTGTCATGGGGTGCATGACATCGAAAGCCCCACGACCATCGCCTTCCGGCTGAACTCGCCGACGCTTTGCGCCGGGTGCCATGCCAACGAAGAGATGATGGAGAAATATGGCATCTCGACCGCAGTCTTTGACACGTATGTCGCCGACTTCCATGGCTCGACCGTCACCTTGTTCGAGCAAACAGGCCCGCATGGAGAAGTCAACGCGGCTGTCTGCTATGACTGTCACGGCATCCACAATATTCTGCCGGCCACCGACGAAAACTCGCAGGTGCTCAAAGAGAACCTGTTGACTACTTGCCGCCAGTGCCATCCCGACGCCAACGCAAACTTCCCCACTGCATGGATGAGCCACTTCGAACCGTCGCTGGAGCACTATCCGGTTGTCTATTTGGTGAATCTGTTCTATCAGATCTTGATCCCAGCCTTGGTAGGAGGCTTCTTACTCTTTATCGGCACCGATGTAGCGCGACGCGTGTGGGATCGCCGGCGACACAGAAAAGAGAATGACGAATGAGTGATCACACCCGTGACGACAGCCATGACCATACCCATAACCGCAGCCATGAGCACAAACCTGGCCGCCCTACCAGCTATAAACGCTTTACACGCTCTCAACGCATCGAGCATTTTCTGCTGCTCAGCAGCTTTACAGTGTTGGGTATAACCGGCATTCCGCAGAAGTTCTCCACAGCGCCTTGGGCGGTCTGGATGATCGGCGCGATGGGGGGCATCGAACTGGTACGGATCATTCACCGCGTGGCCGCGGTGGTGCTGATGCTCGAGACCATCTACCACGGCGGCGTGGTGACCTATCGCATCTTTGTCGAGCGCATCCGGCTCACGATGTTGCCGACCTGGCGCGATGTGCTGGATGGGTTGCAGTCATTGGGCTATAACATCGGCGTGGTCAAACAAAAGCCCGCCATGCCTCGTTATAACTTTGGCGAGAAGCTGGAGTATTGGGCCGTGATCTGGGGCACAGCGGTGATGGTCATCACCGGCTTCATGCTCTGGAACCCGATCGCAACCACCAATTGGCTGCCGGGTGAGTTTATCCCGGCGGCCTTGGCCGCCCACGGCGGCGAAGGGTTGCTTGCTGTGCTCTCGATTGTGACCTGGCATATGTACCATGTGCATGTGCGCACGTTCAACCGCAGCATGTTCACCGGGCGTATCTCCCGCCATGAGATGGAAGAGGAACATGCATTGGAGCTGGCCGAGATCGAGGCGGGCATCACCGACCCGCCTGTGGCGCCGGAGGTCTTGCGGCGGCGGCAGCGGATTTTCTTTCCGGTGGCCGTCGTCATCTCGACGATCCTGCTGGTGGGCCTCTATTTCTTTGTGACCTACGAGCAAACGGCGATCAGTACCGTGCCTCGTCAGGAGGTCCCGGTCTTCGTGCCCGCCACGCCGACCCCTGAACCCGAGCAGACAGGCCAGCGCGTGCCGCCACAGGACGAAGGTCAGGGTCATTTTTCTGGTTGATAGATTGGGCTGTTCGGTATATGATGGGGTGGTATTTGGTTCCTACTCTCCAGCGCCTAGCCCGAACCAACCTGTTTGACGACGTCTTCGCTATAGGCTTGACTCGCATCCGCTAGGATGTGAGCCTGCACGGATTGACTTACGCCAGCGCGGTCGTGTGGGCGGGAGCCTAAAGGGTGAGCATTCTTTTCGGTGCCGAGCTTCGGCGCCGACCGCACGTTTGTAGCTTGTGCAGTCGTTGCGGCGTGCCCTGTGCCAGTGGAGACGGCTCCGCCGGTGACCGGCAGGAACTGAACGACACGGCAAGGCCAGGGATCGAGGATGACCTGGACATTCTATGATAGGAGGACGCCTATCGAGCATAGCAGAGAGGGTGCAGCAGCTATTCGCGGTCACAAGTGTGCCTCGCGATGATTCTCGTTTATTGATTGAATGGAGGAAATCCATATGAGACGAATTGTCCTCCTCGCATGTCTGTTCGCGACGCTGGTCTTCGTAATCACTGCCCAACCGGTGCTGGCCCAAGAGGGTGAAACCCAACCCGTCACCGCGACCCTGACGATCCCCTTCCTCGACGAATGGCTCTCGTCCGGCCATGCCGACAACACGGCCGAGGCCTTCAACCACTGGAATGAAGAGGATCCTGCCGAGGTGCCGGTTGACTGTGCCAAGTGCCACAGCGAGGCCGGCTACTTGGATTATGTGGGGGCCGACGGCTCGGAAGCCAACGTGGTCGATCATGCCGCGCCGATCGGCTCTGTTGTGACGTGCGTCACCTGCCACAACGACGCCACCATCGTCAAGCAAAGCGTGATCATGCCTTCGGGGATCGAACTCACCGGCTTGGGCGATGAATCGCGCTGTATGGAATGCCATCAGGGGCGCGAGTCGAAGGTCAGCGTGGATGCGGCCATCGCCGAGGCCGGCGTGGACGAGGACACGGTGAGTGCGGACCTTGGCTTCCGCAACATCCACTACTACGCCGCGGCGGCCACCAAGTATGGCACGCTGGCTAAGGGTGGCTATGAGTATGACGGCATGATGTACGACGGAAACTTCGCCCATGTCGAAGGCTTCCAGACCTGCATCGGCTGTCACAACCCGCATACCTTGGAGGTCAAGGTCGAAGATTGCGCCGGATGCC
The DNA here is from genome assembly GCA_003577365.1 of Chloroflexota bacterium. Classification (GTDB taxonomy): domain Bacteria; phylum Chloroflexota; class Anaerolineae; order Caldilineales; family Caldilineaceae; genus QEUY01. The sequence goes on from QEUY01000009.1 coordinate 11,019, forward strand.
ATGAGGGCGTCGCCAGTGTGGACGATCTGAAGAATATCCGCATGGAAGGGTCGGCCAAGGACTATGACGGCGATGGCGATGTAGAAGAGGGGATCGCCTTCGAACTGCAAGGGCTGCAAGAGACGCTGCTGTCCAACATCCAGGCCTACGCCAGCGAGGTTGCCGGCGCTGCCATTGGCTACAGCCCGGCAGCCTACCCCTACTTCTTTGCCGATCCCAATGCCGATGGCGAGTTGACCGAGGACGAGGCGATCTTCGACAACCGCTATGTGAACTGGACCCCGCGCTTGGTCAAGGCGGCTTACAACTATCAGACTTCGCTCAAGGATCCCGGCGCGTATGCCCACGGCGGCAAGTACATCATCGAGCTGCTCTATGACTCGATTGCCGATCTGAACAGCGCGCTGGCGGAGCCGGTCGACATGACGGCCATGCGCCGCATCGACGCCGGTCACTTCGCCGGTTCCGAGGAAGCCTTCCGTCACTGGGATGCTGAAGGCGTCGTGCCTGGCAGTTGTGCCAAGTGCCATTCCGCTGGTGGTTTGCCCATGATGATTGCCGAAGGCGCCGTCGTCTCGCAGCCGCCGTCCAATGGCTTCCAGTGCACGACCTGTCACGCCGAGCTGCAAGACTACACCCGCTACGAAGTTGCGCAAGTCACCTTCCCCAGCGGCGCCGTGATCGACAGCGGCGATCCGGACACCAATCTCTGTCTGAACTGCCACCAGGGGCGCGAGTCCACGGTCAGTGTCAACCGGCTGATCGGCGACCAGGATGCCGATACCGTGTCGGAGTCGCTGCGCTTCCTGAACGTCCACTACTTTGCCGCCGGCGCAACGCGCTTTGGCACCGAAGCCAAGGGCGCTTATGAGTATGACGGCAAGGAGTATGTGGGCTACTTCGAGCACACCGGCGACGCCGATCAGTGTGTTGAATGTCACGGCGCCCACAACCTGGAGGTCGATGTGGCGCTCTGTGCCGACTGCCATGACGATATCGACATTGAGACGGTTGAGGACCTGCGCCTCATCCGCGAGTACAATGACGACTGGGATGGCGACGGCGACACCGACGAGGGGATTGCCGGCGAGATCGACACCCTGCGCGAGACGCTCTACGCCGCCTTGCAGGACTATGCGGCCAACACGGCGGGCGCAGGCATCATCTATGAGGGCCACAGCCATCCGTACTTCTTCATTGACACCAATGGCAATGGAGAGGCGGACGCCGACGAGGTCAACGCCGACAACCGCTACGCCACCTGGACGCCGCGTCTGCTCCGTGGGGCCTATAACTACCAGTACAGCTCGAAGGACCCGGGCGCGTTTGCTCACAACGGGCTGTACATTGTCCAGGTTCTGCAAGACAGCATCGAGGACTTGGGCGGCGATGTATCGGGGATGACCCGTCCATAGCCGCACGTTAGCCCCAATTGAGTTTGTGTTACAGGCGGGACGCCCATGGGCGTCCCGCCTTCATCTTATGTGTTCAGCTTGTGTTGGCAGCCTGATTTATCATCTTGGCCTGCTTTCTCGTGGCGGGCGCTAAGCCATTTCTAAGATATAGCATCGGCAAAGTGTGTTATAATCGTTGCCAGCCGCCACCCTGCGCCGCGAGGATGATTCCAACGTGGGACAAACGACAGGACAGTTGCCCGCTGATCGCATGGCGGATATGGACAAATGACCCTGCCCAAACCGGCTGAAAACCGTTTTAATGGGAAGGGGATCGGCCTGGTTCGCCGGTCTATAGAGATGCGGAGTATTGCCATCGTGGAAAAACGGATACGCTTGACCCGATTCCCCAGCCCGGCGCGCGGGCTGCTGTGGTTCGGCGCGCTGGCCGTGGCGCTGCTCATGGCCTGCGCCGTAGGGCGCGGCCTGGCCCTGGCCCAGAGCGCCACGCCCGTTCCCCAAGAAGAAGCCGCCCCTGTCGCCGGTACGGTGGCCGAGGGTGTGACCGCCGACGAAGTCAACGCTGTGGCGCGCGAACTGTGGTGCCCGCTGTGCAGTGGTGTGCGCCTCGACTCATGCGAGCTAAAGGCGTGCGACCAGATGAAAGATGAGATCGCGATCAAGCTCGCCGAGGGCGAAGACGCCGAGACGATCAAAGCCTATTTTCTGGAGCAATATGGCCCCCAAGTGCTGGGCGAGCCGCCGCGCCAGGGCTTCAACTGGCTGGCTTGGATCCTGCCTGTGGTGGCGGTGGTGGTCGGCGGCGGCTTTTTTTGGCGGATGACGCGGCGCATGGTGCAGCCTGCGCCGCAGCCTTCTGCAGCGACCGCGCCGCGCCGTGCCGAAACCGAAGACGATTACGAACGCAAGCTGGAGGAGGAACTGGCAAAATATGGCTGAGTTGACCGACTTGGAGGGCTTGCCCGAAACCCAAGAGTCGCCGGTGATTGCCACCCCCAATGCCCCGACCCCTTCCATTGCCGTGCGGATTTGGCAATTTGTCTTTGTGGGCATTTTGGTGGTCTTTGTCGTCTTTCTGGCGCTGCGCCTTCGCCAGACCAATGAATCGGAGCAGCGTGCCGCCGGCCAAGCGCCCGCCTTTACCTTCACCACTTTTGAAGGGGAGACGATCAGCCTGGCCGACCTGGCCGGCCAAGGGGTGGTGCTCAACTTCTGGGCAAGCTGGTGTGACCCCTGCCGCGAAGAGGCCGCTCTGCTCGAAAGCACCTGGCGGCGCGAACAAGACAACGGCATCATCTTCATCGGGCTGGACTATCTGGACCAAGAGACCGCCGCCAAAGCGTATCTGGCCGAATTCGACATCACCTATCCCAACGGCCCCGACCTGCAGAGCCAGGCGGCGCGGCGCTATGGCATCAAAGGCGTGCCCGAAACCTTTTTTATCTCGCCCGACGGCAAGATCAGCGAGATCGTCATCGGTCCAATTACGAGCCAAGAGCAGATGGATCGCTATCTGGACGAGATTCGCCCCTAGCGGCTGGGCGCTTGGCATATACGCTGTGCAGTATCGGGCTGTGCAGTATCGAGCGATGCAGTATCGACTACGAGGTTGCGCATGATCTTTAATATCGGCTATCTACTTTTGATCACCGCCATGCTGCTGGCTGCGTTTGGCGTCGGGGTCGGGGTGTGGGCGGGGCACACCCGCAACGCCAAACTGGCCGAAAGCTCGTTCAACGCCATCTACGCCATCGCCGTGCTGGCCGCCATGGCCGCCGCCATCCTCTGGTATGGGCTGCTCACCGACCAGTTCCAGGTCAGCTATATCTGGAACCATTCGGAGCGCGCCCTGCCGACCTTCTATAAGTTTGCGGCGCTGTGGGGCGGGCAGGCGGGCAGCCTGCTCTTCTGGGTGCTGCTCTTGTCGGGCTACAGCGTGATCGCGGTGCACGGCAACCGCCATAAACATCAACTGCTGATGCCCTATGTCAACGCCACGCTGATGGGCACGACCCTGTTCTTCTTGATGCTGCTCGTCTTTGCCGCCAACCCCTTCGAACAGGTCGGCTTTATGCCCGAAGATGGCCGCGGGCTCAACCCGCTGCTGCAGAACTATTGGATGGTGATCCATCCTGTCATGCTCTATCTGGGCTATGTGGGGCTGGCGATCCCCTTTGCCTTTGCCGTGGCCGCGCTGGCCAGCCGCAAGCTGGACAACGATTGGGTGCGGACGGTGCGCCGCTGGACGCTGATCCCCTGGATGTTCCTTTCGGCGGGCATCCTCATGGGCAGCCAGTGGGCCTATATGGAACTGGGCTGGGGCGGCTATTGGGCCTGGGACCCGGTAGAAAACGCCAGTTTCCTGCCCTGGCTCACCGGCACGGCCTTCTTGCACAGCGTGATCATCCAAGAGCAGCGCGGCATCCTCAAGGTCTGGAACATGGTGCTGATCTGGCTCACCTATTTCCTGGTGATCCTGGGGACCTTTACCACGCGCAGCGGCGTGCTGGAAAGCGTTCACAGCTTTGCGCGCAGCGATGTGGGGCCGTTCTTCCTGGGCTTTTTGGTCCTCGTCGTCTTTGGCTATCTGTGGCTGCTCTTCAACCGGCTGCCGCTGCTGCGCGACGAGCAGACGATTGAGTCGTACGCCAGCCGTGAAGCGGCCTTCATGGGCAATAACTGGCTCTTTACGGCGCTGGCCTTCGCCACATTGTGGGGGACCTTCTTCCCCATGTTCAGCGAGATCATCACCGGCGACCGCATCAGCGTGGCCGCGCCTTTCTTTAACAAGGTCAATGGCCCGCTCTTCTTGCTGCTCTATATCCTGATGGGCGCGGCCCCGCTCCTCGCCTGGCGGCGCACCAGCATGGAGGCGATGCGCAAGCAGTTTACCTGGCCGTTGGTGGCCGGGGTGGCGACCGCGGTCGTGGCCTTCTTCTTCAGCCGCAATGTCTATCCGATCGTCGGGCTGGCGATCTGCGGCTTTGTGACGGCGACGATTGTGCAGGAATATGTGCGCGGGGTGCGGGCGCGGCGCGTCACCAACGGCGAAAATGCCCTGGTCGCCATGGGCAATTTGTGGCGGCGCAACGGGCGGCGCTATGGCGGCTACCTGGTGCATCTGGCGATGGTGATGATCGCGGTGGCGGTCATCGGCAACGAGTTCTTCCAGCAGACCACCAACGTGACCTTGGCCCAGGGCCAAACGGCGACGCTGGCCGGCTATGAACTCCATTACGCCGGGTTGGAGACGACGCGCGCTGCCAACCGCATGGAGTTCGGCGCGCGGCTGATGGTCTTCGACGCCGCCAGCGGCAACCTGCTGGGGTCGGTGCTGCCGCAGCGCAACATCTATGACAAAACGCCGGATATGCCCACCAGCGAAGTGGGGCTGCGGATGACGCCGGTTGAGGACGTCTATGTGGTGCTCAACGGCTGGGAGAACCGCGGCGCGACGGCGACCTTTACGATCTATGTCAATCCGCTCACCATGTGGATGTGGATCGGCGGCGTGGTGCTGGTGATCGGCACCCTGATCGCCATCTGGCCGCATCCGGCCCGCCGCCGGGTGGAGACGCTCCGAACGGTGAGCGCGGGAGCAGGAGCAAGCGTCTGATGGACAGTATTGCATTGTGGGCGACTGTGATTATCGCCGGGGCGATCTCGGCGGTGGCCATCTTCTATGTGCTGCGCCCGCTGCTGACGCCGGGGCCTGCGGCGCAGGTGGTGGAGGATGACAAGCTGAGCGAGTTGGTGGGGCGCAAAGATGCCGCACTCAAGGCGATCAAGGACCTGGAGTTTGACTATCGTGTCGGCAAGCTCGGTGAAGAAGATTTTCAGCGGCTCGACCAGCGGCTGCGCCGCCAGGCCATCGGCCTGATCCAACAGATCGAAAAGCTCTCCCCGCACAGCGCCACCCTGGACGACCGGCTGGAGGCGCAGATCGCGGCGATGCGCAAGGTGCAGTCCCCGGCTGC